>JALOPO010000121.1 GCA_025453855.1 Gemmatimonadaceae bacterium | reverse complement strand
GGGAACTTCTCCACCTCCACGAGGCACATGCGGCAGACGCCGGCCACGGGGAGCGCGGGGTGGTAGCAGTAGTGCGGGACGAGGATGCCGGCGTGCTTCGCGGCCTCGAGGATGCTCGTGCCGGGCGCCACGCTCACGGTGCGCCCCTCGATCGAGAGCGTCACCATGCCGGGAACGGCCGGTGCCGGGGCGGCGGGCGCGGTCATGCGGCCACCGTCCCGGGGAAGCTCGGGATCATCACGCTCGCGCGGCTGGGGCGGATCTTCGCCTCGAACTCGTGCCGGAACTTCTTGAGCCCGCTCACCACCGGCGTGGCGCACGAGTCGGAGAGGACGCAGATCGTCTTGCCGGTCATGTTGTCGGCGATCGCGAGCAGCGTGTCGAGGTCCTGCATCGTCCCCTCGCCGTCGCGGATGCGCTCGAGGATCTTGGTCGTCCACGCGGTCCCTTCGCGGCACTGCGTGCATTGCGCGCAGCTCTCGTGCGCGTAGAAGCGCGCGAGACGCGCGATCTGGCGCACCATGTCCTGCGTGTCGTCGAAGCAGATCACGCCGCCGGACCCGAGCAGCGACCCGGCGGCCTGGATCCCCTCGTAGTCCATGACCGCCGTCTCGCACTCCTCGGGGGTGAGGATCGGCACCGACGAACCGCCGGGGATGATCGCCTTGAACCGGCGCCCCGCCGGCGGGCCGCCGCAGAGCTCGTACAGGAAGTCCTTGAGCGGGAAGCCCATCCCGACTTCGTAGTTGCCGGGGCGCGCCACGTTGCCACAGACCGAGAAGAGCTTGGTGCCGGTGCTCTTGGGATTCGCGGGGGTGCTGAGCGACTTGTACCAGTCGGCGCCGCGCAGCACGATGTGCGGCGCCGCGCTCACCGTCTCCACGTTGTTGATCGTCGTCGGCTGGCCGAACAGCCCCGCCACCGCCGGGAAGGGCGGCTTGATGCGCGGATTGCCGCGGCGCCCCTCCAGCGAGTTCATGAGCGCCGTCTCCTCGCCGCAGATGTAGGCGCCGGCGCCCTTGTGCACGTGCACGTCGAGGCGCTTGCCGCTCCCCATCGCGTTGCCGCCCAGGATCCCGGCGTCGTACGCCTCGCGCACCGCAGCCTCGACGCGCCGGATCGGCTCGTCGAACTCGCCGCGGATGTAGATGTACGCCGTCTCGGCGTAGATCGCGTGCGCCGCCAGCGCCGTCCCTTCGACCAGCTGGTGCGGCGTCCAGCGCATGATCTCGCGATCCTTGAACGTCCCCGGCTCCGACTCGTCGCCGTTCACGCAGAGGTAGTGCGTCTTGCCGTCGGGCTTCATGAAGCTCCACTTCACGCCCGTCGGGAAGCCGGCGCCGCCGCGTCCGCGCAGCCCGGAATCCTTGACGACGTTCTGGACCTCCACGGGGTCCATCGTGAGCGCCTTCGCCAGCCCCTCGTAGCCGCCGCGCGCGCGCCAGCCGGCGAGCGTGCGCGCCTCGGGGTCGCCGAAGTGCTTCGAGAGCACCGGCGTCTCGCGCGGGTGCGAGGGATGCGGATAGCCCATCAGTCGAGCCCTGCCACGAGGTCCTTCACGCTGTCGGCGGCGACGCACTCCACCAACCGCTCGTTGATCATCACCGGCGTCGCGAAGCCGCACGCGCCCAGGCACTCCACCTCGATGACCGTGAAGCGGCCGTCGGGCGACGTGACGCCGAGCTCCCCGCACCCCGTCTCGCGCAGGAAGGCGTTCACCACGTCCTCGGCGCCGCAGACGTTGCACGGCGTCGTGGTGCACACCTGCACGAAGTGCCTGCCCACCGGGTGCTGGTGGTACATCGTGTAGAAGGTCACCACGCCGCGCACGTAGGCGGGCGTCAGGTCGAGCAGCGCCGCGACCTCCTCGATCCCGTCGGGGCTCACCCAGCCGCGCGCCTCCTGCAGCATCCAGAGCGCGGGGAGGAGCGCCGCCATCTTCGACGGATAGCGCGTGAGGAGCTCGTCGAGGCGCGCGCGCATCGGCGACCCGGCGGTGAAGACCGGTGCGTACGGCTCGTGCGCGTGCGCGCCCTCGGGGGCCATGGCGTGCAGGCTCACCGGTCGATCTCTCCCATCACGATGTCGATGCTCGCGTTGATCGCGATCACGTCGCTCAGCAGGTGCCCCTCGACCATGCGCGGGATCGCCGAGAGGTTCACGAAGGCCGGCGGGCGGATGCGCCAGCGCACCGGCTTGGAGGTCCCGTCGCTGACGAGGTAGTACCCCTTCTCGCCCTTCGGGCTCTCGACCGGCACGTAGACCTCGCCGACCGGCGGGCGCGGCCCTTCCATCACGAGCTTGAAGTGATGGATCATGCTCTCCATCTCGCTCGTCGCCTTGGACTTCGGCGGCAGGATGAGGCGCGGGTCGTCGACGTTCACCGGCCCCTCGGGGAGTCGCGCGACCGCCTGCTCGAGGATGCGCACGCTCTGCCGCATCTCCTCCATGCGGACGAGATAGCGATCGTAGACGTCCCCGCGCGTCCCGACCGGGACGTCGAAGTCGTACGTCTCGTAGTCGAGGTACGGCACGTCCTTGCGCACGTCGTAGGCGACGCCGCTCGCGCGGAGGAGCGGGCCGGAGAGGCCGCTGTCGAGCGCCTCGGCCGCATTCATCGCGCCGAGCCCGATCGTGCGCCCCACCCAGATGCCGTTCTTGGTGAGCATCCGGTCGGCCTCGTCGAGCGTCTTCGGCATCGAGCGCAGGAAGGCCTTGAGCCCGTCGAGCCAGCCGTCCGGGATGTCGGCCGCCATGCCGCCCACGCGCGTCGCGCTGGTGGTGAGGCGCGCCCCGACCCACGCCTCCCACAGGTTGTAGACGCTCTCGCGCTCCTGGAACGTCCAGAGGAAGGGCGTGAAGGCGCCGATGTCGATCGCCGTCGTGCCGAGCCAGACGAGGTGCGAGATGATCCGCGACAGCTCCATCGCGATCACGCGCAGCACCGTGCAGCGCGGCGTGATCTCGACGCCGAAGAGCCGCTCCGCCGACAGCGCAAACGCGACGTTGTTCCCCATGGAGTTGAGGTAGTCCTCGCGATCGGTCCAGGGGATGATCTGGTTGTACTGCCGGTACTCGCCGATCTTCTCGAAGCCGCAGTGCAGGTAGCCGATGTGCGGGATGCAGCGCACCACCGTCTCGCCATCCAGCTCGAGCACGAGGCGGAGCACGCCGTGCGTCGCCGGATGCTGCGGGCCGATGTTGATCAGCATGTGATCGCCGCCGAGATCCGGCTCCTCGCCGCGCGGCAGGTCGGGCGCGAGGATCTCGCCCTTCGGTCCCACGGCGAGCGCGGTGCGCTGCGGCGCGCCGTTGGCGCCGAGCGACGGCGTGGCGAGCGCCACTTCCACGGTGCGACGCGTCGTCGCCATCACGCCCCCTCGACCTGGCGCGCCTGCTGCTGCAGCCGGCGCTTCATGTCCTCGGGGAGCTCGTGGAACGCATCGGCGACCGAGAGCTCCTCCATGCTGTAGCGCGCCTCGGGATTGGCAGCGAGCGCCTGGGAGAGCTGCTCGGCGCGGCTGAATCGGCCGCGCAGCGGGAAGTCCTTCCGCAGCGGATGCCCCTCGGCGTACGACTCCCACATGAGGATCCGCCGCAGGTCGGGATGCCCCTCGAAACGGATGCCGAACATGTCGAACACCTCGCGCTCCAGCCAATCGGCCGACGCGTAGACCGCGCTGATGCTCGGCGCGACCAGCGCTGCGGCCGGATCGAGCTCCGCCTTGAGGCGCAGGAAGCGGCGGAAGGGGAGCGAGCGCAGGTGCCAGACGACCTCGAGCGGGCGCATCGCGTCCCGGTGCTCGACGGCGGTCACGTCGACGAGGTAGTCGTAGCGCTCGCCGGCATCGTCGCGCAGCCACTGAATGAGCTGGCGCGCGCGCGGCGCGGCGATCCAGACGGTCGTGTCGCCCCACGTCACCTCGTGGCGCAGCACGGCGTCTGGAAAGCGGGCCGCGAGGGTGGCGGCCGACGGGTTCACGTCGCCGCCGCGGTGCGGGATGCCGCGCGGCGTGACGGGCGCCGGCGCCGCCGCGCCGAGAGCCGCACCCGGGAAGACGATGCTCACGGGGCGGAGCGGGTCTGGTGCACGGAGTTGCCGAACGGCTCCGACAGCTCGTCGATGCGCGAGGGCGGGATGTAGAGCTTGGATTGCGGGTCGATCGTCATCTCGGCGTACTGCTGGCCGCCGGCGAGCGAGCGCTGCGCCATGACCTTCTTCTGCAGCATCATGATGCCATGCATGAGCGCCTCGGGGCGCGGCGGGCAGCCGGGGACGTAGACATCGACGGGGATGATCGTGTCGATCCCCTGCACCACGGCGTAGTTGTCGAACATGCCCCCAGACGACGCGCAGGCCCCCATGGAGATGACCCACTTCGGCTGCGGCATCTGCTGGTAGATGCGGCGGATCACCGGCGCGAGCTTGAACGGCACCCGGCCGGCGCAGATCAGCACGTCGGCCTGGCGCGGCGAGAAGCTCATGCGCTCCATGCCGAAGCGCGCGAGGTCGAAGCGGCTCGCCGCGGTGGCCATGAACTCGATGGCGCAGCAGGCGGTGCCGAACGGCATCGGCCAGAGCGAGCTGGCGCGTGCCCAGTTCACGAGGAACTCGAGGCGGGTGGTGACCCAGCTCTCCTGCGAGGGCGGGTCGACGGCGACGCCGGTGCGTCCCGGCTGCACGCTCAGTCCCATTGGAGTGCTCCCTTCCGCCAGACGTAGGCGAGGCCGACGGCGAGGATCGTCATGAAGACGAGCATCTCGCCGAGGCCGAAGAAGCTCGTGGCGCCGGCCGCGCAGACACCGTCGACGAGCGGCACCGCGCAGGAGAGCTGCCGGAAGGCGACGCCCCAGGGCACGAGGAAGACCGTCTCGATGTCGAAGACGATGAAGAGCATCGCCACGAGGTAGAACTTCACGGAGAAGCGCTCGCGCGCGTCGCCGAGGGCGGGGATGCCCGACTCGTAGGCCTCGCCCTTCTCCTTCGTGGGCTGGCGTGCCATGGCCCACTGGGACAACCCGATGATCACGGCCGCGTTGACGACCACGAAACCGATCAACATCAGGATAGGGAGGTACGCGTTCAGGCCCATCAGGTTCCCGCGCTCGTGAAATTTTTCACTAACCGCCGTGGCCCATTCTAGCCGAGGCCGGGAGCGACTTCAACGAGACCGACTGGTCCAGCCGCGGGGGCGCGGAGGGCGCCGCGGGACGCGGCTGCACCATGGGGAATCAGGTGGCTCCCGCGCCAGTCCCCGGCGCGGAGTGTCCCGTGGCCGCGGCGCCGTGGATGCGCGGCGGGCACCGCCCGCAGGGAGGCGGGGGATTGGCCCTGCCGTCGTTCCCCGCCCCGAGCGGCCCGGCTAGCTTCCCGCGCCATGCCCATCATGAACGATGCCTGGATCACGCGCATGGCGCGCGAGCACGGAATGATCGAGCCCTACGAGGACCGCCAGGTCCGCCAGGGCGTCATCAGCTACGGGGTCTCCTCGTTCGGCTACGACATGCGCGTGGCCCGCGAGTTCAAGATCTTCACCAACGTCCTGAGCTCGGTCGTCGACCCCAAGCACTTCGACCCGAAGTCGTTCGTGGAATTCGAGGGCGACGTCTGCATCGTCCCGCCGAACAGCTTCGCGCTCGCACGCTCGGTCGAGTACTTCCGCATCCCGCGCGACATCCTCACGATCTGCGTGGGCAAGAGCACCTACGCGCGCTGCGGGATCATCACCAACGTCACCCCCTTCGAGCCGGAGTGGGAGGGCTTCGTGACGCTCGAGATCTCGAACACGACACCACTCCCGGCCAAGATCTACGCCAACGAGGGGATCGCGCAGGTGCTCTTCCTGCAGGGGAACGCCGAGCCCGACGTCTCGTACCGCGACAAGAGCGGCAAGTACCAGGGCCAGGTCGGGATCACGCTGCCGAAGCTCTGACCCCCGCGGCGCGCCGGAACGGCGG
>JALOPO010000120.1 GCA_025453855.1 Gemmatimonadaceae bacterium | reverse complement strand
ATGGGGCCACCGTTCGACTTCATCCACTACGCCGGGCACGCCCACTTCGACAAGCAGCGGCCGCAGCTCAGCGGCCTGCAGCTGCGCGACGCGGTGCTCACCGCCGACAAGATCCGCCGGCTGAACAAGGGCGGGGCGCTCATCTTCCTCAACGCCTGCGAGTCGGGGACGGTCGCGCGTGCGGACGATGCGCCGACGGTGAGCTACCTCCTCACCGCCCCTGAACCGGTGGTCGGCCTCGCGTCGGCGTTCGTGTACAGCGGTGCGCTCGGCTGCGTCGGCTCGCTGTGGCCCGTCTACGACGAGCCGGCGGCGCAGATCGCGGTGCGCTTCTACCAGGAGGTCCTCGCCGGCGAGCCCACCGGCGAGGCGTTGCGCAAGGCCCGCGAACATGTGCGGGCCAGCTTCCCCCGCGAGATCACGTGGGCCGCCTACGTGCTCTACGGCGACCCCACCTTCCGCCTCACCGAGAGCTGATGGAGCGCGGGCTCCGCGCGCAGCGTGAGTGGAACCGCAACCGCGTCAGCACGGAGGCGCGGAGAACCACCGGAGGAGGGAGCGGTGCCGTGCCGATGTCCGTCCGGCGCTCTGAACATCGTCTGCATGCGGGACCGATCAACAGCTTTTCTGAATGGTCCCGCATGCACGACAGCCCCCGCACGCACGCCCCTCCGTCCTTCGGTGGTTCTCCGCGTCTCCGTGCTGACGCAGTTGCGGTTCTCCGCGCCTCCGTGCCGACGCGGTTGTGGTTCTCCGTGCCGCAGCGCCGACGCGAACGCGGCATCACGCGCCCGCGACGGCAGCCGGAGCGGCTCAGGGCACGGTATAGGCGAAGGTGAGATCGATGTCGGTCTCGCCGGTGCACGAGGTCGCGGTGCCGACCTTGGGGCTCGAGTCGTAGTGGCAGAGCAGGACGCGCGCCGTGCCGGCGCCCTGGGCGGCGGTGGCGCCCACGGCGGCGGTGAAGGCGAGGCCGAGCGGGCGGTTCTGCCCGTCGGTGTCGGTGGTGGTGATGGTCACGCCGGTGGTCGACGCCGTGTAGAAGACGCGATGTTCGTTCGCCTCGGCGCGCACCTCGGCGGTGATGTCCTCGATGGGCGAGGCGACGGCGTTCTCGAAGCGCACCGTCCCCGTGTAGGTCGTCCCGCGGGCCAGGCTGAGCGTGCCGGTCTGCGCCTGCGGCGCCTGCGGGCCGTTGCCGTCCGGATCGTTGATGACCGCCGTCTGCGCCGCACCGCCGCCCTGCGGCGTGAGCGTGAGCGTGACGCGCGTGATGAGCTCGGACTCGCCGCCCGGCTCGGTGGACGAGTCGCCGCACCCGGCGAGCGCGAGCAGCAGCGCGGCGGGGGCCGCGACCTTCCACGACGTGGATCGATGCATCGGTGGACTCTCCTGCGACACGGGAACATGGACCAGCGCGCGCGTCCCGCGATCACGCACGATGGCGCACCCGGTACGGGTGCGGGTGGTACTGCAGCGGCGATGGCCGCGCGCGGGCGGCCTCAGAACGGGGTGGTGACGCGGAGCACGACGTCTCGCCCCGGGTCGTTCACGAAGAGGCGATAGCGGCTCAGGTAATCGCGGTAGCGATGGTCGAGCGCGTTGTTGATCGAGAGCGAGAGGTCGATGCGACGCCCCGCGAGCGCGAGCCCGCCGGTGCCGATGTCGAGCGCGAGCAGCCCGTAGCCCGCCGTCGGCAGCGCGTAGATCGTCCCCGTCGGCACGCGATCCTGGCGCCGCACGAGGAGCGTGCCGGCGCCCGCGTACCAGCGCCCGAGGCGCGCGCTGCTCCCGGTGGTGCGCAGGCCGATCGTCACGCGGTCGGCGGGCATGTCGAAGAGCGGGGCACCGGTGGTGCGATCGGTGCCGCGCACGAGCGTGCCGTTGACCGTCGCCTGCAAACGGTCGAGGAGCTGATACGATCCGGCGAGCTCCACGCCGCGCAGGCGCGCATCCGTCTGTGACCAGCGGAAGCCGGGGAAGGCGCCGCGGATCGTGAGCACCGGATCGGTGGGGCGGAGGAAGATGAAGCCGTCGATGCCGTTGGAGTACGCGGCCGCATCGAGCACCAGTCGCGCGCCGCGGTAGCGCACCGTGCCCTCGAGCCCAAGCGAGCGTTCGGGCGTGAGCGCGGCGTCGCCGAGCTCGTACTGCGCGGTGCCGTGGTGCACCCCCTGTGCGTAGCGCTCGTTCACCGTGGGCGGTCGCCAGGCTCGCGCCACCCGCAGCGCGATGTCGAGGTCGCGCGTGAGCGCCCACGCGCCACCGAACGACCCCGAGAAGCCGGTCCAGCGTCGCGTCCCGGCCGGGCTCGTGATCCCCAGGTCCGCGAAGGCGAGCGTCGTCTGCGACAGGACGTCGGTGCGCGCCCCCGCGGTGAGCGAAAGCCGCCCGCGCGTGAACTCCTCCTGCGCGTAGAGCGCCCCCTGCCAGAGATCGTAGCCGGGGATGAGGAAGGCCTTGCCGATCGTCTGGTTCCCCTGCGCGAGCGCACTCGTCCCCACCGTACCGCGCCAGCCGAGCCGGGGGGCGTGCGACCAGCGCGCGTCGAGCGAGTGCGTGAAGAGGCGCAGGTGGAACGCTGGCACGTTGCGGAAGCGCAGCGGGCCGTGGTTGTCGTATTCGCGGCGGTCGTTGAACTGGAAGCCGTACACGAACTCGAGCTGCTGCCCGGCCGCGAGGTCGCGCACGACGCGCAGCCGCGCCGTGGTGTGCGCCACGCGCTGGTTCGGGCGGCCGATCCCGTAGCTGAAGGCCGAGTCGCGCGGGGCGGCGGTGAGCGCGCGCTGCAGGTCGTCGAAGTTGCCGGCGTGGGCCTGCCGCAGCACGCCAAGCTCGGTCGCGAATCGGCTCACGAGGAGCTCGCCGCGTCCCCACGCGCGCGAGACGCCGAGGGCCGCGCTCCCGTTCAGTTCACGGAAGCCGGTGTTGCTCAGGAAGTAGTCGGGTGCCTGCCCGTTGCCCGCGATCCGCGAGGTGAGGCGCAGCCGGTAGCCCACGCGCCCGAGCGCCGGGAGCGCGAGGTTGGCGCCGCGCACCCCGATCGAGAGCGCGCCCTGCCGGCTGTTGCTGAAGAGGTTCGTGGCGATGTCGCCGCCCATCGCCCCCGAGTCGGGCACCGCCGCGCGATCGACGCGCACCACGCCGCCGAGCGCATCGGGCCCGTAGAGCACCGTCGCGGCGCCGCGCACGACCGTCACCGCATCGGCATCGAAGCCGTCGATGTTCGGCGCGTGCTCCGTCCCCCACTGCTGGTCCTCCTGCCGGAGGCCGGAGTTCATCACCAGCACGCGCTGCGAATTGAGGCCCCGGATCACCGGCTTGCTGATGCTCGGCCCGAACTGGATGGTGGCGACGCCGGGGAGCTGGCGGATCGTCTCGCCGAGCGTCTGCCCGCGCGTGGCGGCGATGGTGCGTGCATCGAGCGCGCTCACGGCGGCGACGCGCGCGAGGCGATCGGCGAGCGTGTCGGCGGTGACGGTGACGGCGGCCAGGACGGTCGGTGCGGGGACGAGGCGCACCGCGACCACCACGTCGTCGTCGCGCAGGTCGACGATGCGGTCCGATGGTGCGTAGCCGATGGCGCGCACGTAGAGGCGCACGGTGGGCGTGTGCAGGTGCCGCACGTCGAAGCGGCCGTCGGCATCGCTCCGGGTGCGGACGACCACCGGCTGCGCGGTCGCCTCGCCCCGCGTCTCCACGAAGACGTCGGCGTCGCGGATCGCGCGCCGCGTCGCCGCATCCTCCACGACGCCATGGATGTGCCGATCGGGCGGCACCTGGGCGCGGGCACGGGTCGGCACGGCCACCAGCACGGCGAGCAGGAGGGCCAGCGGGCGGACGAGGGACGACATGATCGTGACAAGCTAGTGAGAACGCACGATCATGACTACCCGACGCGTCGCGCGTCAGGCGTGGCGAGCCCGGGGCGCGCCGCGGGGGCCGGCCGTCGGCGCCGGTGCTCCGGTCAGTCCGGGTCAGCCCGCAGCCGGCGCGGCTTGCCGCGCTTCGTCCCCGGCTGCGCCTCGAGCCCGTCGGGCCCCGCGCGATAGCTCGCCCGTGCCGCGATCGGCGCCCCCGCGGCCAGGTGCTCGTGCACGATCCGGCGGGCGAGCTTGGGTGTCACCTCGCGATACCAGACCTGGTCCGGTTCCACCGCCACCGTGCACCCCTCGTCGCAGCGGCCGAGGCAGCGCGTGCGCACGAGGTGGACGGCGGTGTCGAGCGCCGCCTCGCGCACCGCGCGTCGCAGCTCGCGGGTCACCTTGTCGGCGCCGCGGTCATGGCAGCTGTCGCCCGCGCAGACGAGGACGACGTGTCGTGTACCGGTGAGATCGCGTGTGCCCATGCCGTGCGCGGGGTTCGGGTGCGTGACGGCGGGATGCGCGCGCCGTGCGGCACCCTGCGTGGTGCAAGCATCCACGATGCGCGGCGTGAACGCCAGCGCGGCGCGCCGGTGGGCAGCGGGCGGCAGGCGAACATGGCGGTCGGCACCGAGTCGCAATGTCGCGTCGTGACGGTGCACGCCCATTGCCCTGATGGACGGCATGGCCACGCTCCTCCACCCTGCCCACGACGCGCTGGCGGCGACCGACGTCGATCTCGCCGCCTGCTTCGGTCCCCTCTCGTGCGAGCGCGAGGACGTGCCGCTCGCCGTCGACGGGGCGCTCCCGTCGTGGCTCGGCGGGAGCCTCTACCGCAACGGGCCGGCGCGCTTCGACCTCGCGCAGCAGCAGCTCGCGCACTGGTTCGACGGGCTCGGGATGCTCCACCGCTTCGCGTTCGCCGATGGCGCCGTGCGCTACACCAACCGCTTCGTGCGCTCGGAGGCGTACCACGCGGCGGCCCGCACCGGGAAGCTCGCCTACCGCGAGTTCGCGAGCGATCCGTGCGCCTCGCTCTTCGGCCGCGTGCGGGCGCTCTTCACCACCGGGCCGAGCGACAATGCGAGCGTCAACGTGGCGATGCTCGGCGACGACGTGGTGGCGCTCACCGAGGGGGCGCTCCCGATCGCCTTCGATCGCGGCACGCTGCGCACCATCGGCGCCGTCGAGTTCCACGACCGGCGCACGATGCGCCGGGAGCTCACGACGGCGCATCCGCATTCCGAACCGGGCGACACGCCAGCGCTGCTCAACTTCTTCACGCGCCTGGGTGCGCGCTGCAGCTACGAGGTCTTCCGCCTCGGACCGCGCACGCGCGTGCGCGAGGTGGTGGCGCGCATCCCGGTGCGCGAGCCGGGCTACATGCACAGCTTCGGCGTCACCGATCGCTGGATCGTGCTGGCCGAGTTCCCGTTCCTCGTGCAGCCCGCGCGGCTGGCGCTCTCGGGCAAGCCGTTCATCCGGAACTTCCGCTGGCTCCCGGAGCGCGGGACGCGCTTCATCCTCGTCGATCGCACCGGGCGCCGTGCCCCGCGCGTGCTGCAGGGCCCGCCCTGCTTCGCCTTCCACCACGTGAATGCCTACGACGAGGGCGACGACGTGGTGGTCGACCTGGTGGCCTACGACGATCCGTCGATCATCGACGCGCTCTACCTCGACCGGCTGCGGCGTGGCGCACCGGACTTCCCGGCGGGGACGTGGCGGCGCTTCCGGCTGCGCGACGTGACGGCCGCGCGCGGGGCCACGGTGCACGAGGAGCGTCGCATCGACGTCGCGGTCGAGCTGCCACGGCTCGACTACGAGCGCGTCAACGCGCGCCCCTATCGCTGGTGCTACGCGACCGCCGCGCCGCGCGCGGGCGACTTCCTGACCGCGATCGCGAAGCTCGACACCGAGGACGGATCGGCGGCGCTCTGGCACGAGCCGGGGAGGACGACGGCGTGCTGCTGTCGGTGGTGCTCGACTCGATCGCGGGACGCTCGTTCCTGCTCGTGCTCGACGCGCGCGACCTGCGCGAGCTGGCGCGTGCCGAGGCGCCGCACGCGATCCCGGCGGGCTTCCACGGGGCGCATCTCGGCTAGTGTGGCGTTCCACTCGCGGCACGATGCGCGGACGCACGCGCGACCCCGGGTGCGACAGCGCGACCACCGGGACAGGCGCGATGCCGCCCGCCAGCACGGCGGGCGGCGTCGTGTGCCGTCACGACGGGCGGCATCGGGGCACGCTTCACGGCGTGCTCGGGGCGGTTACGTTGCGTGCATCCGCCGCATCAGGATGTGCCCGATGTCGTTCCACACCGCCGCTTCGCGCGCGCACCAGGTGCGCGCCCTCTGCCAGCTCTTCGTCGACGAGGACG
>JALOPO010000119.1 GCA_025453855.1 Gemmatimonadaceae bacterium | reverse complement strand
ATGGCGACGAGGCGCGCGAGCAGCGCACGACGCGAGCAGCCGCCGCCGGCAGCTGCCGTGTCGCGCGGCTCGCCAGACGGCACCGCCGCGGCACGCGCGAGCGATGATGTCGCGGGCTCGATCGCAGCGCGTGGCGCGCGCCCGCTCATGCGACCGCGCCTCGCTCGAGACGCCGCTTCCCCTCGCGATCCACGAGGAAGGCCGCGGCCGCGTGCGCAGGGAGAAAGAGCGCCGCCATCTCGAGCGCGCTCCCCGCATGCCCGGCGAGCGCCGCACCCGCGCTGCCGACGACCGCGACGACGAGCAGCCAGCGCATCGCGCTCCGCACCCCGCGCGACACGGTGCCGCGCCAGCACGCCCGCGACACGGTGCCGCGCCAGCACGCCACCGCCGCCACGATCCCGATCACCCACGCCGGATGCACCAGCGCGACGCTCGGGTTGTTGCGCATGTAGGCGTGCCGCGTGAGGAACCAGGCGAAGAGCAGCACGCCACCCAGCAGCACCGCGAGCGTCGACCAGCCGCCGACCGCCAGCGCGGCGCCGCGCGGGCCGCGCCCGACGATGAGCAGGGCGGCGGCGAGCAGCGTGCCGACGAACATCGCGATCGGGAGCCGGGTCGGTGCCTCCATGCGCTCGGGCGGACGCTCGGCGCGGAAGATCGTGTCCTCGCGTGCGACGAGCATGCGCACCGGCAGGCCGTCGGCCGCGGGGAGCTCCACGCGCCGGAGCGATGCCGCGAACGACTGCGGGAGGAACGCCTCCTCCCACGCCGTGAGCGGCGCATCGGCGTCGACGCCGAGCACGAGCTGCGCGCCGAAGTAGAGCGGGAGGTTGTCGTGCAGGATGCGACGCGTGTGCCAGCGGTAGCTCCCCGTGCCCGGCATGCGCGCGAGCTGCGGCCGCAGCACGCCGCCGAGCACCGCGTCGAGCGCGTCGCGCGGCCGGGTGGAGCAGTTGTCGCGGTAGTAGTCGTAGCGGTAGTACTTGTTCGCCTCCTCCGCGTTCACCGCCAGCGCCGCGACCAGTGCACTGCGCTGCGCCGGCGTGAGCGCGAGCTGCTGCGCCACGAGTGTCCGGTTGTCGGCACGGTAGGCGTCGAGCATCGGCGCCACCGGGAACGGCTCCATCCAGTACCTGGTGTCGCCGAGGAGGAAGCGACCGAGGAAGTTCGGCTGCTTGAAGTCGAACATCCCCCAGTTGTACGCGAGCGGCGTCCCCCACGGGGCGGGGACGATGAGCGCGTTGTGGCCGAAGCGCTCCCAGACGGCGTCACCCTGCCCCATCGTCACCAGCGTGACGGGCGTCGTGTCGCCCGGCGCTGGCATCGCCGGCGACGCCTGTGCCTGCACCACGCCCGCCGCGGCCACCGCCATCGTGCACGCCAGCGCCAGGCGCCGTCCGTGCCCCCACACGCTCACAGCCGGATTTCCTTCTTCTCGTCCGCGCTCCGGTAGGCCGACTCCACCAGCTTCCAGACGTCGAGCTGCTTCACCGGCGGCTCGTACTCCACCTCGCCGTTGACGACCGCGATGAAGTGCGCGAGCGAGGCGCGGTAGCTCATCGTGAAGGCGCTGTCGCGTGCCGCGGCGCCGCTCGGGCTCACGTCGACCGGCTTGCCGTTGAGCTCCTTCACCACGCGCAGCGGCGAGAGGCGCGCCGTGCCGCGGCTGCCGAGGATCTCGAACCACATGCGATCCTCCTCGCCGACGTAGCCCCAGGCGGTGTCGATCACCAGCGAGAGCCCGGTCGCGAACTCGATCTGCACCGCCATGGAGTCCTCCACCGCACGCGCCCCCGAGCCGCGATCCATGGTCGCGCTCACGCGCACCGGATCGGGGAAGTCGGCGAGCCAGCAGGCGAGATCGAGCAGCGGGAAGCCCGAGTCGAGGAAGATCCCGCCCCCCGCCTCGGCGCGACGTGCGCGCCAGCCGGCGTCGCCGCGGCGCACCTTGTACGCGCCGCAGCGGATGCCGACGAGGCGCCCCAGTTCACCACCGCGCACGAAGGCGTCGAGCGCCTGCACCTCGCTGCGGAAGCGCTGGTTGTGCCCCACCTGCACCACGCGGTCGGCCTTCTGCGCCGCGGCGAGGATCCGCTCGATCCCCTTGCTCGTGAGCGCGAGCGGCCGCTCGCAGAGCACGTGCACGCCGCGGCGCAGCGCGCTCAGCACGTGCGGCTCGTGCAGGTGATTGGGCGTCGAGATGAGGATCGCGTCGAGCGGGTCGAGTTCGAGCAGCTCCTCGATGTCGGTCTCCACGTTCGGCACGCCGAACCGCTCCGCCAGGGCACGCGCCTTGGCGCGGTCGCTGTCGCAGAGGGCGACCACCTCCACGCCCTTCATCTTCGCGAGCAGCGGCAGGTGGGCCAGCTGGGCGATGGCGCCGACGCCGATCACCCCGATGCGGAGCACGGGCTTGCTCATGCGGACGGGACGGAGGGTGAGGGATCACCGGCCCGCCCGTCGGGGCGGATCACTCGAGCGGAGCGAGCCGTGTGCCCGGATAGTAAGCGGCGAGAATGGTCCGGGCATCCTGCCCGGCGCGCGCGCGGCCGATCGCCCCCCACTGGCTCATCCCCACGCCGTGCCCCGCCCCGGTGCCGCGCAGCACGAGCGCCGCGACCTCGCCCACGCCACCCTCCACGCGCACGTCGAACGCGGTGCTCGGCAGCAGCTCGCCGCGCGTGCGCAGCACGTAGCGGATGTCGTTGCCACGGAGCACGACGCGCCCGCCACTCGTCTCCAGCTCGAGGCGCGTGATGCGCCCCGACGGGCCGCGTGCGGCGATGCGCACGTCGCGGATCACCCCTGCCCCGGCCGGCGGGCGCGCCCCGTACGCGGCGCCGTGCCGATCGAGGAGCTCCGCGAGCTCGCGCCCCGTGAAGCGACGCTCCCACGGCGCGCGTCCGCTCGCGTCGCACCAGCAGCGACCATCGGGGGCACGATCATCCACGGGGCGCAGGTACGGCGCGCCGTTCGCACGCCAGAAGACCTCGTCGGGGGCGGCGGTCACCGCGCCACCGTGCGAGTGGTAGGGCGCCTGCGCGATCGCGTCGTTGAAGGTGAGCACGAGGCCGCGCGTGGCCCGCACCGCGGCATCGGTGGCGTCGTGCTCCGCATCGCGACCACCGTAGACCTGGTCGGCGGTCGAGCTGACGAGGTCCCACGCCCGCATCGCGTTGGCGCCCATGCGCGCCGCGGCGTAGGTGCGCGCGGCCACCGCCTGCGCCTCCACGGCGGCGCGATCGCGCGGATCGCGCCCCCCGATCTCGAGCGGGAGCACGCCGCGCAGGTAGTCCTCGAGCCCCACGCGGTTGACCACCACGAGCCCGCGCGACGCACTCGTCACGTCGAGCTCCCCGCGATACCGCTTGCCGCGCCAGAGGACCACGCTGTCCGGGTGATCGGGGCGCAGCACGAGGCGCGCCGCGCTCACCACGGCGCCGTCCGCGGTCGCCAGCCGCACGCGCGCGCCATCCGCGGCCAGGCGCAGCGCGCTGCAGCCCATGCCCGACGCGAGCACGCGCCCGGCGTCGTCGACCGCGCGCCAGCTCCCGGCCGCACAGGCGTCGCCCGCACTCACCCCCTCGCCCACCGCGATGCGCACCGGCCGCCCGCCCAGCCGCGCCGCGGCATTCACGACGCCCGGGAGGCCGCGATTGAAGGCCCCCTCCGACTCGGGGACGAGCGGTTCGGGCGCGCGCGCGCCGGCGCGCGAGGCGCAGGCCGGGAGCGCGACGACGATCGTCGCGCACAGCCACGCACCCCCGGCCGCGCGACGTCGCACGGTGCGGCGGATCTGCTGGGTGGGCATCACCCCAACAGACGCTCCATGGCGTCGCGGTGTCACGTGCCGCTGCCCGTTCCGCCGTGTGCGTCGCGCGCGGCCGTCATCCTCGTCGCGCCACCGGACTGCGGAAAGCAGGGGAACGGAGGGGACCGGCGGACGGAGACGGCCGGTGCACGCGGCGGATCACCGGTGACCGGCGACTGCCGGACGCGATGATGCGAAGGAACGCGAGGACACGCGATGAAGGCCGAAGAGAGAGAAGCCAATCCATCTGTCCTGTCATCGCGCCGCCTCGCGTTCCTTCGCATCACCGCGTCCGGCGGTTGACGACTGTCCTGTCATCGCGCCGCCTCGCGTTCCCTCGCATCACCGCGTCCGGCGGTTGACGACTGTCCTGTCATCGCGCCGCCCCGCGTTCCCTCGCATCACCGCGTCCGGCGGTTGACGACCTCGCAGCCCGCACCGCTGCCTCCGTCCGCCGGTCCCCTCCGTTCCCCCGCTCTCCGCAGTGCCGCGCCCCCCACGCACTACGCGCGCGCGACGGTGAGCGCCTCCTCGAGGATCCCGAGCGTCTCGGTCACCACGTCGTCACCGTGCGCCGCGCTCATGAAGCCGGCCTCGAACGCCGAGGGGGCGAGGTAGACGCCGCGCTCCCGCGCGGCGTGGAAGAAGCGGCGGAAGAGCGCGGTGTCGCCCTGCTTCGCCTCCTCGTAGCTGCGCACGGGACCGGGATGGAAGAAGAGGCCCCACATCGAGCCGGCATGATCGGCGGTGATCGGGACGCCGGCGCGCGCACCGATCGCGCGCAGGCCGGCCACCAGCTCGCCGGTGCGGCGCTCGACGATCGCGTGCAGCGCCGGCGTGAGCGCGGTGAGCGTCGCCAGCCCGCCGGCCATCGCCAGCGGGTTGCCGCTCAGCGTCCCGGCCTGGTAGACCGCGCCCTGCGGCGCGACGTGCGACATGATCTCGCGCCGGCCACCATAGGCCGCCACCGGGAGCCCGCCGCCGATCACCTTGCCGAGCGCCACCAGGTCGGGCGTCACGCCGAACCGCTCCGTCGCGCCGCCGTACGCCACGCGGAAGCCGGTCATCACCTCGTCGAAGACGAGCAGCGCGCCGGTCTCGTCGCAGATCGCCCGCAGCCCCTCGAGGAAGCCCGCCACCGGCGGGATGAAGCCCGCGTTGCCGATGATCGGCTCGACCATGATGCACGCCAGCGGCGTCGTGCGTGCGATGGTGCGCACCGCGTCGAGATCGTTGAACGGCGCCGTGTACGTGAGCGCCGCGAGCGCCGCGGGCACGCCCGGCGAGTTCGGGAGGCCGAGCGTCGCCACGCCGCTCCCCGCCTTCACGAGGAAGGCATCGGCGTGCCCGTGGTAGCACCCCTCGAACTTCAGGATCGCATCACGCCCCGTGACGGCGCGCGCCACGCGCGCCGCGCTCATCGCCGCCTCGGTGCCGCTCGAGACGAAGCGGAGCATCTCCACGTGCGGCATGCGCTCCACGATGTGCTCCGCGAGCGCGACCTCGAGCCCCGTCGGGATGCCGAAGCTCGTGCCGCGGCGCATCACCTCGTCGAGCGCATCGAGCACCACCGGCGGCGCGTGACCGAGGACGAGCGGCCCCCAGCTCAGCACGTAGTCGATGTAGCGATTGCCGTCGACGTCCCAGATGTACGGCCCCTCGCCGCGCGCGACGACGAACGGTTCCCCCCCCACGCCGCCGAAGGCGCGCACCGGGCTGTTCACGCCACCGGGAAAGAGGTCGCGGGCGCGCGCCATGAGGGCCTGCGAGCGCGTGGTCGTCCAGGTGGCGGTCATCGTCCGAAGCTGCCGATGGAGGTGGGAAGGGTCGTCACCGGGAGGACGCGCGCCGGGCGCGCCGTCATCGCCGGCACGGGGGGCGCGCTCACGCGCCGGAGCGTCGCCTCGAAGTCCACGTCGTCCACGACGGCGGTGATCGTCGCCTCCACGAAGGCGCCCACCGGGGCGTCGCGGTCGAGGCGCACCAGGCCGTCGATGTCGTCGGCCTGCCACGGGGCGCGCGCCAGCGCGGGGTCGCCGTCGTGCGCGGCGCGATCGACGAGCAGCGTCGCCGTGCGCCCCACGTGCCGCTCGTAGCGCTCGGCCGTGATCGCGAGCTGCAGCGACTGCAGCCGGTCGAGCCGCTCGCGCTTCACCTCGTCGGGGACGTCGTCGGGGAGGTCGAACGCCTTCGTCCCCTCCTGCGGCGAGTAGGTGAAGGCCCCCACGCGATCGAACTGCAGCTCGCCCAGGAAGTCGAGGAGGATCGCGAAATCCTCGTCGGTCTCGCCCGGGAAGCCGACGATGCAGGTGGTGCGGATCGTGAGGTCGGGGACCATTTCGCGGAAACGCTGCACCTTCTCGCGGATCGTCTTCTGCCGCTCCGGGCGCCGCATGCGCGCGAGCACCGGATCGCTTCCGTGCTGGATCGGCATGTCGAGGTACGGGAGGATGCGCGGCTGCGCGGCCACGACCTCGAGGAAGCGCGGCGTGATGCCGGCGCTGTAGAGATAGAGG
>JALOPO010000118.1 GCA_025453855.1 Gemmatimonadaceae bacterium | reverse complement strand
CCCGTTCCACAGCCCGAGGCCGAGCGTGAGCGGCGCGCCGGCGCTGTCGATGCGCGCGATCGTGTCCATGAGCGAGCGCAGGCGCTCCAGCGTGCCGAGTGCCGAGGCACTCGGCAGCGCGACGGTGCCGGCGGGTGCCTGCACCACCGGGAGCGCGGCCACCGCGCGCGCCGCATCGAGCGTGCGGGCGGCCAGCGCGCGGTTGCCGAGCCAGCTCACGAGCACGCCCGTGCCGAGCAGCGCACCGGCCGCGATCGCGCCGCCGAGGAGGAGGCGACGCATCCCTCCCACGCGCACGCCACCCACCGCCGCGGCACGCGCACCGCGATCGCCGAAGACCACCTCGCCGAAGAAGCGCTCGAGGAAGACCCACTCCGGCACGCGGCGCGCCACCGACGGAGCGGCCGCCGCGGCCGCCGAGGCCATCGCGGGATCGAAGATCCCCGTCGCGCGCCCACCACCGATCGCCGCCGGCGCCGCCGCCACCGGCGCGGCATCGCGCACGAGGATCGGGCGCACACCGGTGAACCAGAAGCCGCGCAGCTGCGGCGAGGCACCGAGCTGCGACGGGCGCGTCGCCTCGACGAGGAAGCGCACCGCCTGCGGGGCGAGCTTGCCGATCTCGCGCGGCACCTCGTAGGCCCCGAGGCGCGTGGCCTCCACGCTCTCGCGCGCGAGCAGCTCGCTGCGCCGCGACGCGAGCGACGTCACGAGGTCGCGGAATGCGCCCTCGAGGCGCGGGAGGAGGCGCTCGGCATGGGCGCCGCTGCCCGTCGCGCCGTCGAACGGCAGCGCGGCGCCGAGCGGGGCGCGGATCTCGTCGCGCGTGAGCGGCGCGGCCCACGCCTCGAAGTGCGCGAGGCGATCGGCGCGCGTGAAGAGCACGTAGACCGGGACGCGCTGCCCGAACTCGCGCGCCGCGTCGGCGAGGCGCGCACGCAGCTGCGGCGCGAGCGCATCGAGCGCCTTCCCCTGGTCGTCGCCGGTGAGGTGATCGCACGGCACCGCGACCACGATCGCGCGGGGGGCCGGTTCGCCGCGCCCGAGCGCCGCCGCGAGCCCCGGCGCGCGCAGGCGGCGCACCAGTCGCGAGAAGCGCGCGCCATCGTCGAGCAGCGGACCGGCCGCCTCCACCAGCACGCCATCCTTCGCCAGCCAGACGTTCACCGCCTTGGTCGGCAGCTCCTGCGCCCCCTGCCCGCGCGCATCGCCGGCGAGGAGCTGCGCATCGAGGCCGCTGCGCGCGACGAGCGTGCTCTTGGTGCTCCCCGTGGGGCCGAGCACGAGCACGAGCGGCTTGCGCAGCAGGTCACCGCGCGGGAGCCGCTCGGCCGCCTGCCGCACGGTGAGCAGCGCATCGTCGGCGTCGGCCGCGAGCGCCGCCGCGGCGGGGCGCAGGATGTAGTACGCCAGCGCCGCACCGGCGAGGCCGAGGAGCGAGAGGCCGACGACGAGCGCGACGCGCTCGCTCCCGACGAGCTTCAGCGCCCACGCGAGCACGAAGCTCGCGAGCACGAAGACGACGAGGATGGCGAGGCTGACGAGCCAGCGCCGGGTACGCGGGGCCATCGCCATCGCTCAGCGCTCCGGCGTGGTGGGGCCCGCCGTGGCGGCGAGGGCGCGCACGTCGCGCGCCGTGCCGGCGAGCGTGGCGCGGGCCGTGCCCCAGAGCGCGGCGGCGATCACCAGCGTCACGATGGCGCCGATGGCGAGGCGCCGCACCCACGGATCCCTCGCCACCACCGCGTCGTCGGGGGGCTGCCAGGCCGGGGCGAGGTCGCCGCGTGCGCCGCGCAGCCGCGCGATGCGCTCGCCGGTGCGCTGCGCCACCACCTGCACGCTCGCGGTGTCGCCGCCGTAGCGGCCGCGGAAGCCGAGGAGGAGCGCGTGGTGGAAGACCTCGAGCACGTCGGCGAGCCACGGATCGTCGGCGCGCGCGAGGAGCCGCTCGAGATACTGGTAGAACCACTCGCCGCCCATGTGGCCGCCGAACAGCTCGTCCTGCAGCGGGCGCCGCGCCCAGTCGGCGAGCGCCGCCTGTCGCGTGTTGAGCACCGACTCGTCGAGCAGCGCGACGACGGCGAAGATGGCGGTGCGCACGTCCTCCACCGGATAGCCGGCGGCGGCGCCCTCCTGCTCGGCGCGTGCGAGCAGCGAGCGGAGATGCGTGCGGAAGGCGGCGGCATCGTTCACCGGCTGGCGATCGGCGCGGATGCGCGCGACGACGGTGAGGATGTCCTGCAGCGAGAGCGCGAGGCGGCCGTGCACGGGCGCCGGCGACGGGGTCGGTGCGAGCGCGGGGGCGGTCATGGGGAGGGCGACCGGAACGATGGAAGCGGCAGCGCCGCGACGCGCACGAGCGGGCGCGTCGCGGGCGGCATCACTCGGGGACGAGCACGGCGACCTCGATCACCGCGTCGGGGAGCGTGTCGGGGACGTACATGCCGATCTCGCGCGACTGCAGCAGCGCCTGCGCGCACGGCCCGTCGAGCGTGACGCTGAAGTAGGTCATCTCGGCGCGCGGCGCGATCGCCGCCGGCGGCGTGGGGAGGTGCGCGAGCGTGAGGCCGGCGAAGGCGCGCTTCACCAGCTCGAGCACGAACTTCGCCGCGCAGAGCTTGCCGTGCTGCGGCACGCGCGTCGCCGTCTCGAGCGGGCCGAGGCTGGTGCGCACGCCGAGGTACCAGCGCGCCCCCGGCTCGAAGCAGCGCAGGTCGGCGATCGTCGCGCTGTGCAGCGTTGGAGCGGTGGGCTGCAGCCGCACGACCACGGCGCGCGCGGCGATCACCGCGTCGAGGTGCGCGTGCAGGTGCGTCTCGATCGCGCCGAAGCACCCCTCGAGATCCTCGTGCACGTAGACCGGGAGGTCGCGCGCCTGCACGGTGAGCGAGAAGGTGCAGAGCGCGCCGGCAAGGCGCGACAGCTCGAGCCAGAGCTTCTCGGGGTGCGCGGTGCGCGCCGCGAGCAGGTGACGGAGCGGCGCTTCGGCGCTGCGCACCGCGTGCAGGATCCAGCGGATCGCCACCTCGTTGCCCACGTACGCCTGAGCGGCGGGCTGCCCGCTCCCGGCGATGGAGGCGGCGAGTGCGGCACTCTTGGCTTCGAGCATCGACACGGTGCGCTGCACGAGCTCCACCAGGCGCGGGCTGGCGCCGTACTGCACGCACGGCGGCACGTAGTCGCGGTCGATCACGAACTGCCCGCCCGCATCGCGGCGGATGCGCGCGATCGGCAGCGCCACGTCGCCGGCGGCGAGTTCCTCGTCGAGCACGAGGCGGAGGTTCTTCATGGCCACGGCCACCGGGAGCGCGTCGCCCCCCGTGGTCTCGTCGACCATCGTGCGCTCGGCACGGCGGAAGCGCGTCGCCCCGCTCCCGTTGGTGGTGACGTTGGGGGCGTCGTCGTGCCACGGCGCGAGCGCCACGTGCACCACGTGCGCCTCGCGGGTGGGCGAGAAGCGCGCGGCGAGCGGCGAGGGGGGCGGGAGCGGATCGGGATCGGGGGCCTGCAACGGCGTGCCGTCGGGAAAGCGGCCGCGCACGTGCAGCAGCGCGAGCGTGCCGCCGCGCAGCGCCTCGGCATCGAGCTCGACCCCCGACAGCCCCCACGCGAACGGGACGACCGCGTCGAGCGCGCGCGTCGCCTCCTCCTCGAGCCAGCGTCGCTGCGCCTGGAAGTGCTGCGGCGCGAGCGCCATCCCCTCCTCCCACACCGGACGCGCGGGGGCCACGCGCGCACTCATGCGACGCCCCCCGGGCGGCGCGCGCGCCGGTGCGGTCGTCGAGCACGCGGCGATGGCATGGGCGAGTGTCGGGCGGGAGGGGAGTGGCGACGGGGACGGATCATGAGGGTCGATCGTCTGGTGAACGGCACCGCGCACACGCTGCGCTACATGGAGATGCGTAGGCGATGCATCGCGTCACGCGTCCCCGTGGGCACTTCCGTCGGGGTGCCTCAACAATACATCGTGTGCATTGCCCGGCGCCCGCGCGCCCCCGACCGTCCACGCCCGCGTCCATGACCGCACCCGGCGATCCCGCGCGTTACCGACTCGCGAAGTGCATGGCGCATGACGCCGGCGTCCGCACCCACTACGCGCTCGACCAGGCGACGGGGCGACCGGTGCTCGTGCACCTGCTCGACGATGCCGGGCCGGAGCCGCAGGCGCGGATGACGGCGATCCTGCAGCGGCTCGCGCCCGGCGATGCGGCGGTGGTGCTCGAGACCACGATGACCGAGCGCGGCTGGGCGGTGGTGACGCTCCCGCTCGACGGCCTGGCGTCGTTCCCGGCGTGGCTGCAGCAGCGGGTCCCCGATCTGCCATTCCAGGTCGGCTCGCGCGTCGACACGCCGATCCCCGATCCGACGCCCGAGACGTCGGTGACGATCCCGACGCCGCGCCCGATGTTCGCGGGCGGGGCGACGCAGCTCCCCGCGATGCCGGTCGCGCACCCGGCCGGGGTGCCGACCGCGCCCCCCCCGCCACCGGCCGCAGCGGCGTCGATCCCGATGCCGGTTGCCCATGCCCCGGTCCCGCTCGAGCTCCCGCCGCCGACGGCGAAGCCCCCGGGCGAGTTCACGCAGCTGTTCATGGCCGGGCTCGGTGGTGCGGCAGCGGCGACACCACCGTCGCCACCACCGTCGCCACCGCCGGCGTTCGTGCCGCCGACTCCGCTCCCTCCGCCCGTCGTCGAGCTCCCGCCTCCGGCCGTGAAGGAGCCGGGCGAGTTCACGCGCCTCTTCATGGCACCGTCGACGGGCGGAGGCGCGCCGCTCTCGACGCCGCCGGCGCCGGTCGCGCCGACACCCCTCGCAGCGCCGCTGGGCGGGATCGCGCTCGGCGCCACGCCGGGGGCGCTCGGGGGATCGCCGACCCCGCCGGTGCCACCGGCACCGCACTCGGCGCCGTTCGCGGGGGCACCGGGCGCCGACCCGGCGGTGCCGGCGCTCCCGCCGCTGCCGGTCGGCGGCGCGGGGAGCGTGCCGACGCCGTTCCCCCCTCCGGCAGCCGCGCCGCCGCCGGCCATGCCGTCCGCGCTGGGCAACATGATGGCTGCGCCGGCCTTTCCGCCCGCCGCCCCGGTGCCGCCGTTCCCGTCGATGGCGCCACCGGCGGCCCCGCCGGCGCTTCCGAACATGGGCTTCGGCTCGCAGGGCATCTCCCCCCTGCCGCCGCTGCCACCGATGCCGGCGGCACCGCCGTCGTCCGTGCCCGCGGCGCTGCCGCCGCTCCCCGCGCCGGGTGCGGGGGCGTCGTTTCCCGGCCCCCTCGGCGATGGGGCGTTCGGCCGCGGCGGGGCGCTCCCGACGCCACCTGCACTGCCCATCCCCTCGCTCGCGCCGCCCATGTCGGCGCCGCCGGGGCTGGGCGCCATGACGCCGCCCTCCCTCTCGCCGCCCTCCCTCTCGCCGCCACCCGTCGCCCCCATGGCCGCGCCCGCGCTCGGCGGGGTCCCGCCCGTGCTGCCGGCCCCCAGCTTCGACCTGCCAGGGAGCATGGCCGGGTCGGCGGGCCGGCGCGCCGGGGCCAGCGACTACACGATGATCCTCGAAGGGCCGATCGTCCCGCCGCAGCCGTCGGCGCCGCTCCCGCCCGTGCCCACGCCGGCCGAGGCGGCCAAGGCGCGCCTCACGCTCCCGGTGATCATCGCGATCAACGTCCTGATCCTGATCACGCTGGGGCTGATCCTCTACTTCGTGTTCCGGGACCCGCCGGTGTCGGCGCCCCCAACGGTGCCGGGTGCGACCGCCGCCGATTCGGCAACGGTGCGGCGCGACAGTACCACGCCTCGCGACTCCGCAAGGCGCTAAGGCGTCAGGGCGCCAGAGCGTCGATCGCGCCGAGCCGCACGGGCGGTGCCGATTCCCCGAGGTCGCTCGGCACGTAGACGGCGAGGTTGCGTGCGCGGGCGATGGCGTCCCAGGCCGCGCCCTGCCGCCGGAGCACGAAGTAGAGCTGGTCGACCTTGATCGGCAGCCCGGCCGGCGGCTGGGCCACGTGCACCAGCTCCACGCCCGCCAGCGCCTGCCGGATGAGCGTGTCGACCACGTCGGCCGAGGCGACCTTGCAGCCGTGGACGACCTTGGGGACGACGTCGGCGGCGCGGAGCGGGGCGTGGACGGCGAGGTACCACTGGGGCGCCTGCAGCCAGGCGGCCTGCTCCACCGCCACCGCGTGGACCGACGGGCGGACCACCTTGAGCGGGCGCGCGACCGCGGTGTCGGGGACGGCGGTGTCGAGCAGCTCGTGGAGGCGGGCGTCGAGGAGCGTGAAGACCTCGCCGAGCCGCAGGTGGTCGTAGGTGGGGAGCGGCGCCGGGGCGGCGCTGAAGGTCGTGAGCGCCCCCGCCAGCGCGACCATCGCCTCCCAGAGCGCGGAGGGGTGGCCGCGCCGCACCTCGTGCAGGTGACGGAGCGAGGGGAGGTGCGTGTTGAGCGTGTAGAGCAGCCAGAAGCCGGCGACGTCGGTGACCGAGAAGTCGGCCAGCCCCTGGTTGCGCTGGCGCCGCGTCCCCGAGACGGCGGCCGCCTTGGCGGCGATCCGCTCCACGAGGCGGCGCGCGATCCCGCTCAGGTACTCGCTGGCGCCGATGTCGAGCAGCGGCGGGACCCAGGCCGCGTCGATCGTGGCGGCGCCGGCGGCGTCGCGCACGAGACGGAGGAGCGGGAGCGTGGTGTACCCCTCGAGCGACTCGCCCTCGAGGAGGAGGCGCAGGTTGGCGCGCGCCACGCTCACCGGGCGCTCCTGGAGCCCGGTCACCTCGTCGCGGCGCGCGATCTCGTCAGCGCGCCAGCGGGCGATGGTGCGGTCGCCCGGGTCGGCGACGTTGCGTCCGCCGGGTCGGTATTCCGGCACCGCGAGGTGCACGACGAGCGTCGCCTGGTCGGCGAGCCAGGCATCGGCGAGGGCGCGCGGCGCGGGGGCCGGGTCGCGCCCCGGTGCATCGACCACGAGGCCATCGGCGAAGCGCGCCGACACGCCGGTGACGACGATCGTCCCCGCGGCGAGCGCGGTGCGATCGACGTCGAGGCGCGCGATCCCCCACGGGCAGAAGCTCAGCGTGCCGACCTGGAAGGCGAGCGCCTCCTCGTGTGCCCGGTCCTGCTGCTGGAGATGCTGGGGCGCGAGGAGCGTCCCCTTGGACCAGAGGACTGGGAGGGCATGCGGCATGGGCGGAACGATAACGGGCGGGGCGCGCGGTGTCGGCGCGCGGTGTCGGCGCGCGGTGTCGGCGCGTGGTGTCGGCGCGTGGTGACTCGCGAGGAGATGCGTGGCGCGCGCGGCGTGCTGTCCGTGCGGCGTGCGCTGCGTGCGGCGTGCCGTGCGCGGGGCGTGCCGTGCGCGGGGCGTGCCGTGCGCGGGGCGTGCCGTGCGCGGGGCGTGCTGTCGGCGGTGCGCTGTCGGCGGTGCGCTGTCGGCGGTGCGCTGTCGGCGGCGCGGGGCGTGCTGGCGCGCGCCGTGCGCGCGCGTCGCGGCTGTCCGGTCGGTGGGCGCTCGGCATGCCGCCGGTGCGTGGCGTGTTCCGGCACGCGACTGCGCATGGAGTGGTGCGGGCCGATGCGACACGGGGTGGTGGCGGTGCACGGGGCGCACGCCAGCACGTACGACGCCGCAACCGGCGCGACGCAACGATCGTGGCGCGACGGCGGCGTTCGCCCGGCTGCGCATTGCGGAGTTGCGTCCCGGGCCCTACGCTTGCTCGGCGCTTCCCTGATGTCCCGCGTATTGCGGCCATGCAGCACTCGCAGCTTGTACCTTGGGGCAGGAGTGTGGCATGACCGTCACGCACCCGGTCGGTCCGATGCGCCCGTCGCCGTGTGCGGCGCGGTGGGGCGGACGATCGGGGCGCGGCGGGACGCGGGGATCGCGGCTCGGGCGCCGTGTCGCCCGGCGCCGCGTCCGGCGTCGCTGCTCGCGCGGTCCGCGCGGCCTTTCCTCACCACCCGGCACCTCCCACTGCCATGGCCGAAAGCACACAGAAGAAGCTCGAGCGCGTTCGCGCCCCGCGCGTGAACATCAGCTACGACGTCGAGACGGGCGGCGCGATCGAGCAGAAGTCGCTCCCCTTCGTGATGGGGATCCTCGGTGACTTCACCGGGATGCCGGTGGAGCCGCTGGCCCGGGTGAAGGACCGCAAGTTCGTCGAGGTCAATCCCGACAACTTCGACGACGTGCTGGCGAGCATGAAGCCGCACCTCCAGTTCTCGGTGGAGAACAAGCTGTCCGAGGACCCCGAGGCGGCGAAGCTCGGCATCGACCTGCACTTCAAGTCGCTCGACGACTTCGCCCCCGACGCGGTGGCGAAGCAGGTCAAGCCGCTGCGCGAGCTGCTCGAGCTGCGCACCAAGCTGGCCGACCTGCGCGGCACGCTGCAGACGAACGAGAAGCTCGACGAGCTGCTGCAGGACACCTTCCACGACCAGTCCAAGCTCGACGCCCTGAAGGCGGAGCTGGGCCTCGACAAGCAGGAGGGCTGACGCGATGGCCGAGGCACAGACATCGGGCGCCGGCGCGGCGCCGCAGGCCGAGACGCGGGAGCTCGGCCTCCTCGACCAGATCGTCTCCGAGGGGCGGTTCGGCAAGGACATGGCGGCGCAGACGCGCGGCAAGGACATCGTGAGCCAGTTCGTGGCCGAGGTGCTCCAGGGCGCCGTCACGATCGGGCGCGACACCGAGTCGATGATCAACGCGCGCATCGCGCAGATCGACCACCTGCTGTCGCTGCAGCTCAACGAGGTCATGCACCACCCCGAGTTCCAGAAGCTCGAGGCGTCGTGGCGCGGGCTCAAGTACCTGCTCAACCAGAGCGAGACGGGCGAGAACCTCAAGCTCAAGATCTTCAACGTCAGCAAGAAGGAGCTGCTGCGCGACCTGCAGCGCGCGCCGGAGTTCGACCAGAGCGCGCTCTTCAAGAAGGTCTACGAGGAGGAGTACGGCGTCTTCGG
>JALOPO010000117.1 GCA_025453855.1 Gemmatimonadaceae bacterium | reverse complement strand
GGAAGGCGTCGGCGCGAGCCTCGGCACGCCGTTCATGACCGTCGCGGCGGCGCTCGATCCGCGCATCACGCGGCTCTGGAGCGTGCACGGCGCCGGCGACACGCGCGCGCTGCTCGAGCACAACTCGCGCAAGGCGGTGCCCGAGCCGTTGCGCCCGCTCGCCGGTCGCCCGAGAAGTGGGTGGCGCGCGTCGCGCCGCGCCCGTTCGTGATGGTCAACGCCACCGAGGACGAGCGGCTCCCGCGCCCCGCGATCGAGACGCTCTACGCGGCCGCGCGCGATCCCAAGGAGATCGTCTGGCTGCCGGGGATCCACGTGCAGCGCAACCGCCCCGAGGTGGTGCGCGGGCTGGTGACGACGGTGCTCACGATGATGGAGCGCGACGAGGCGGCCGGCGGGCGCGTGGCCGCGGCTCAGCCGCCGCGCGGCGCCGGCGCACCCGAGCGCCAGCCGGGAACGCTCGGTGCGGTCGCCTCGAGCGAACGCAGGTAGGCGACGAGCCGGGTGATCTCCTGCCCGGTGAACGGGCCGCCGAGATCCATGTCCCACGCCGACATCGCGCTCCCCGGCACCCCGCCGGCAATGAGCCAGTGCAGCTGGCGATCGCTCGTCGCCGCCAGGAACTCCCGTGCAGCGAGCGTGGGCATGCCGCGCCCGCCGCGTCCCTCGTCGCCGTGGCAGGCGGCGCAATGGCGGGCGAAGGCGTCGCGACCGAGCGCCACGTTCTCGCGAGCGACGGCGACGCGTGCCGCCTCGCGACGCGAGGGCTCGCCCCAGCGATAGAGCGGGAAGCCGAGCACGAGGATCGCCATGCACGCCAGGCCGAGCACGTACCAGCGGTCGAGTGCGCGCGCGTCGGACGCGGTGTCGAGCGGCTCGGGCGTCCGCATCGTCGCGCTCACGGGGCCGGCGGAGCGCACCCACCCTCGCGCGTCGGCAGTCGCACGCGATCGGTGCCCAGCGGCGGGCCGAGCTCGAGCACGGTCGTGTTCACGTGCACGCGCCCGTCGATCACCTGCAGCGGATGACGATCCATGCCGCGCGGTGCGGGGCCGGCGAGCCACTCGCCGGCGAGGTCGTAGTGCGAACCGTGACACGGGCATTCGAAGCGCCCGCTCGCCGCGCAGAACGGCACCGCGCAGCCGAGATGCGGGCACTTCTGCGCGAGGGCGTGCAGGGCACCGCCCGCCCGCGTCACGTACAGGCGGCCCTCGCGCACGAAGGTCGCCGTTCCCTCCGTGTACGACGACGCGGGCTTGAGCGCGAGCACGCCGCCGCCGCTGACGTCGGCGAGTGGACGGAGCGCTTCCCAGCTCGTCCATGCCGCCGCCACCGCGAGCAGTCCGCCGCCGATCTTCCACCCGGCCTCGAGGAGCTCGCGCCGCGTCACCGTGCCGCGCGCGACGGGATCGGGGAGCATCGCGTCATCCATGGGCGTCGTCTCTCAGGGTTCGAAATAGAGTGCGTCCCACGGCAGGACGAAGGCCCAGCCGGGACCGCGGAAGAAGGCGCCGATGACGGTGAGCACGACCAGCGCGCCGAACAGGAGCGCGAAGATCGCGAGGGCCAGTCGGCGGTCGCGCGGCCGGCGCGACGGGTTGCGATCGACGTACGGGAGCATGACGAGCGCGCCGACGAGCACCGCCGGCGCGAGCACGCCCGCCACGAGCGGGTCGAAGTGCGCGAGCAGCTCCTGGAGGCCGACGAAGTACCAGGGTGCCTTCGCCGGCTCCGGGGTGAGGTTGGGATTCGCCAGGTCGCGCAGCGGCGCCTCGAAGGCGATGCCGAGCGCCAGCACGAGCGCGCAGGTGGCGAGCGCGACGACCTGATGGCGCACGATGAGGTGCGGCCACGAGAAGACCTCGTCGTCGGGTGGGCGTGCGGCGCGAGAGAGGGGATCGGGCGGCACCACGCCGAGCACGCGCGGCACCGGGCGCGCCACCGTCGCACCGTCGCCGGTGACGACCGTGGGCGGTGGCTCCGCGATGTCGAGTGCCGCGCCGGCGATGGCCGCTATGCGCGCGTCGTCGGCGGCGCGCGCCGTGACGTCGTGCGCGTGCGGTGGGTCACCGGCCGCGAGGCCGTCCTTGCGCACGCGCCAGAGATGCACCGCCATGAGGAGCAGGAAGGCGATGGTGAGCACCGCCACATGGATGACGTAGAATCGCAGGAGGGCGGCTTGCCCGATCGTGCTCCCGCCGAGCAGGAAATCGCGGAGCGGCCCGCCGACCACCGGGGCGTAGTGGACGAGGTCCGAGCCGACCGTCACCGCCCAGTACGCGAGCTGGTCCCACGGGAGCAGGTAGCCCGTGAACGACCAGGCGAGGGTGACCAGCAGCAGCCCGACCCCGATGACCCAGTTGAACTGCCGCGGGGGCTTGTACGCGCCGTGCACGAAGACGCGCACGAGGTGCAGCACGACCACCAGCACCATGAGGTGCGCCCCCCAGCGGTGCACGTTCCGGATCAGCTGCCCGAAGCCGATGCGCGTGCGCAGCTGCTGCATGTCGCCGTAGGCCATGGTGACGGCCGGCGTGTAGAAGAACATCAGGTAGGTGCCCGTGATCGCGAGGATCGCGAAGAGCACGGTGGCGATGAAGCCGAGTCGGAAGGTGGAGCGGAAGGCGAGCACGGCGCGCGGTACGCGCACCGGGTAGAGGTGCAGGAAGACGTTGCCGAACGACCGCAGTGCGCGCCCGCGCGGCGAGTCGAGCGGTGGCGTGCGCACGATCGAGCGCCACACCGCGCTCTCGCGCAGCCGCACGCGCCACGGTCGCCGGCGGCTCATGGGCATGGTGCCGTGCCGGCGCGTCCGTCGGCCGCGTCATCGGTGGCGAGGCGCACGCCGGTCGGGCGCGTCGCGAAGGCGAGGGCATCGACCGGGCAGCGCGCGACGCAGAGCCCGCAGCGGATGCACGTGTCCTCGTCGAAGACGAAGGCGAGCATGCCATCGCTCCGCGGGGCGAAGGCAAGCGATCGCTGCGGGCAGACGTCGACGCAGAGACGGCAGGCGATGCAGCGCCCGGGCGCGAACTGGAGCTGTTCGTCGCAGCGGAGGCAGCGCGCCCCCTCGATGGCCGCCGCGTCGGCCGCGAGCGGCGCCTCGACCTCGCGCCGTGCGTCGCGGCTGGCGGGCTCGATCACCGGGAGCGGGACGCGGGCGATGGTGTCGTATCCACTCCAGAAGCGCGTGGCGCGCGGCATCGGTGGCGCCGTCGCCACCGGCGGCTGCACCGGCGCGGGCGTGCCGAGCGCGCGCCGGATCGACGCCGCGGCACGCTGTCCGAAGGCGATCGCATCGATGAGGTCGCGGGGACCCGAGGCCACGTCGCCGGCGGCCCAGAGGCGCGGATGCGCGGTGCGGCCGTCGGCGTCGGCCGCGAGGCCGCCCCACGTCGTGCGATGCGCGCCGACGACTCCTGCCGCGAAGGCGACGTCGGCGCCCTGGCCGACCGCGAGCACGACGCGCGAGGTCGCGATCGTCTCGGTGCGCGCGAGATCGAGCACCGGCGCGTACCGCCCCGCGTCATCGACGAGCGAGCGCACGGGGGCGATCTCCACCCCCGTCACCTCACACGTGCCGACGATGCGCACCACGCCCATGCCCTCGCGCAGCGTGACGCCCTCCAGCAGCGCCTCGTGCAGCTCCTCGGCCGGCACGCGGAGCTCGGCGCGCGACTCGGGGGCGATCATCGTCACGGCACGCCGGTCGCGCCGTGCGCTGCGTGCGGCGTCGACGGCGGCCTGGCCGTCCCACGCGGGCATCGGGTACGCATCGGCGCCGTGCGCGGCGCGCCAGGCGGTGCGGGCCGCATCGAAGGCGACGCTGCCGCCGCCGATGATCACCACCGGCGTGTCGCCCGGTGCCACGTGCACCGTGTCGGCGATGGGGCGCGCGTCGTGTGTCACCTCGCCCTGCACGAGCGCACCTCCGGAAGGCGCCACTCGCGCGGGGCGCGCGTCGTCGGTCGATCGCTGGAGCGACGTCTCGCGCAGGTAGTCGATCGCGTGCACGACACCGGGCAACGAGGCGCCGGGGACCTCGAGGTGTCGGCCGGCATGACAGCCGACCGCGACGAGCACCGCCGCGAAGTCGGCGAGCAGTGCATCGAGCGAGATGTCGCGTCCGACTGCGCAGCCGGTGCGAAGCGAGATGCCACAGCCGACGATGGCCGCGATCTCGGCCGCGACGACGGCGCGCGGAAGCCGGAAGGCGGGGATGCCGAGCACCAACATGCCGCCGGGCTCCGGGGCCGCCTCGAACACGGTCACCGCATGCCCCGCGAGTCGCAGGTCGTGCGCGGCGGCGAGCCCCGCCGGGCCGGCGCCCACGATCGCAATCGCCGGGCGCGTCGCCGGCGGCATCACCCCGACCGCACAGTGCCACCGCGCGTGCACGCGTGCCTCGGCCCCGTGCGCGTCGCAGAGCACGCGCTTGAGCGCGCGGATGGCGATCGGGCGATCGATCACGCCGCGACGGCAGGCGCGCTCGCACGGGGCCGAGCAGACGCGCCCGCAGACCGAGGCGAACGGATTGTGCGCACGCGCCACGTCGTAGGCAGCATCGAAGGCGCCCTCGGCGACGAGCGCCACGTAGGCCGCGGCATCGGTGCGCACTGGACAGGCGGCACGACATGGCGCAGGGGCACCATCGAGTGCGGTGAAGGCACGATCCAACGCGTCGGCGCGCAGCGTCATGGGATGCCCCGGCCGCGTACCGTGACGCGCCGCATCGCCGCACCCGCGAGCACGAGCGCGCCGGCGCTCCAGGCGCTGGCGAGCAGTGCACGCGCGTCGCGACCCGGCGCCGGGAGCGCGGTGAGGATCCAGTGGGGCAGATACAGGAACACGAGCGCGAGGAGCGCCGTGACGCCCAGCGCAACGAGGGCGACGCGGCCACGACTCGCCGGTGCGCGCGGAGACGAGTTCATGGATGGTGCGGGGCAAGGGGGGGCCGTACCGCAAGCGTGCGCTCCACGATGCGACCGCGGCATCAGCGCGGGCCAGACACGCTGTGATCGTGCGGAGGACGGGGAATTCCCGATCGGCGCGGGCGCAGCGACGTATCGTGACCGATGCGGGCAGATCACGCGTGACGCGCACCGCGTGCAGCGTCCGCGCGGCCGGCCCTGGCGACACCGCTGGACCGGGGCCCCGGCCGCGGGGTATGCTCATGCGGTGCGCCGCCCAGTGGAGCGCGGCGCCATGGCCCCTGACGTCTCCTTCGACCGATGACGAAGTTCGCCAAGCCCGACGCGGACGAGCTCGCCCGGACCCTCACCCCGGAACAGTTCGCCGTCACGCAGCAGTGCGGCACCGAACCGCCCTTCCGCAACGCCTACTGGAACCACAAGGAGCCCGGGCTCTACGTGGACGTGGTGAGCGGCGAGCCGCTCTTCGCGAGCCTGCACAAGTTCGACAGCGGCTCCGGCTGGCCGAGCTTCACGCGCCCGCTCACCGACAACGTCACCGAGCACGCCGACGAGTCGCACGGGATGCGGCGCATCGAGGTGCGCTCGCGGCACGGCGACTCGCACCTCGGCCATGTCTTTCCCGACGGGCCGCGCAGCGAGGGCGGGCTGCGCTACTGCATCAACTCCGCGGCGCTCCGCTTCATCCCCGTGGCCAAGCTGGCCGAGGAGGGCTACGGCGAGTTCGCGGCCTGGTTCCCGATGCCGACCGCTGGCGAGACGCCGGCGGCGAACGAGGGTGAGACTGGCGCGGTGCCGGCGACCGATCGCGCGGTGGCGGTGCTCGCGGGCGGCTGCTTCTGGGGCGTGGAGGAGATCCTGCGCGAGGTGCCGGGGGTGCTCGACACCGATGTCGGCTACACCGGCGGCTGGCTCGAGCACCCGCGCTACGAGGACACGCACGACAGCTACTCGGGACACGCCGAGGCGGTGCGCATCACCTACGACCCGCGCGTGCTCTCGTACGAGTCGCTGCTCGAGGACTGGTTCTTCCGCCTGCACGATCCGACCACGCGCAACCGCCAGGGGAACGACATCGGGACGCAGTACCGCTCGGCGATCTTCGTCGCCACGCCCGAGGAGCGCGAGGCGGCGGAGCGGGTGATCGCGCGCGTGAGCGCGAGCGGTCGCTGGTCGAAGCCGATCACGACGACCATCGAGCCGGCGGCGACCTGGTGGCCGGCCGAGGACTACCACCAGGACTACCTGCAGAAGCACCCGAACGGCTACACCTGTCACTGGCTGCGTGACTGAGTGTG
>JALOPO010000555.1 GCA_025453855.1 Gemmatimonadaceae bacterium | reverse complement strand
ACGTCGGAGCCGTCGAGCTGCGGATCGGCATCGGGCTCGAGCGACGGATCGCCCACCGCGATCGCCTGCGCATCGTCGAGCACGAGCGGCCGCGCCAGCGTGCCGCGACGGCCACCACGCCGCCGCGTGCCGCGCGCGGCGAGGGCGGCGGCCACGGCCTCGCGAATGGCGGCGATCTGGACGCTCGCGCAGAAGGGCTTGCCGCTGTCCCACTGCGAGTGCTGCGAGAGCACCGGCGTGGCGACGCCGGTCACCGGATGCGCGAAGGTGCCGCGCGGGTCGAGGGAGTACTTGGTGCAGAGCGTGGCGAGGAGCTCGACGAGCGTGGCGAACTGCCGTGCGGTCATGTACGGCTTCGTGGTCACGGTCGCCGGCGCGCGCTGCGCCCCCGTCGGCACACGATCGGGAGTCCCGATGCAGCTCACGCCGAGGGTGACGCGATTCATCCCGCCGGCGGCGCAGTGCGCACCCTGCACCGTCTCGGCGCGACCGCGCTCGTGCACGCCATCGTCGGCCACGTTGTACTGGCGTCCGCTGATGCGCACGCCGTTGAGGATCACGTGGTGATAGCCGATGCCGCTGAAGCCGCGCTCGCGATGCCACCGGTCGACCTGGCGGGCGTCGCCGAACGGCGAGGCGGTGAGGTGGAGCACGATGCCGCGCACGGTGAACATGGGAGCTCCTGGAGCGACTGGGGCGATGACGAGTTCGACGGCGGGCGCACGCGGACGCGCGCGAGACGCGCGTCGCGATCGCACGGCCACGACCACGGTGTCGACGATCGACGCCGAGCGCCACGGCATCTTCTCATGCGGCGAAGCGTCGCCCGACCGGCCAGCCGAACTCGGCCACACCGTCAGGCGCCACCGCCCTCCACGGCCGCGCCGGGTTCGTAGCCCGCATCGCGGATCGCCTCGCCGATCGCGGCCGACGTGGTGCGCGCGGGATCGTAGTGCACCGCCACGTGCCCGACCTCGACGCGATCGATCTCGACGCCCGGCACGCCGTCGAGCGCATGACGCACGGCGCGCACGCAGTGCTGGCAGCTCATCCCGTCGACATCGAGCTGCAGTGCCTGCCGTGCAGCCTGTTCCATGATCCCGGCCCTCGTGGTGCGTGACATGGTCCGTGTGCGTGCCGCATGCGCATGCGCATGCACATGCGCGCTCGCGAGGCACGCCCGCGTGCGCGATGACGCGTCCTCGTGCTACCCGGCGCACGGCGTCGTGGTGCCACCGATGTCGTGCATCCGCGCGCCAGTCACGACGTCGAGCGACGTGCCGTGCGGCATGACGCGTGCGTTGACGGCGGGTCCGGCGCGCAGGTGCCGTCGCCGTCTCCATGGATGGTGACGCTCGCCGGCCGGGAGGCGCGCCCGCAGGCACACGACAGCGACGTCGTGTGCAATCCGGACTGGAGGATCTCATGCGCAAGCTCCGCACGACGATCGGGACGGTCGGCGCCGCCGTGGCGCTGACGATGGTGTTCGCGGCCACCGGCCAGGCGCAGGCGACCGGCACCGGCGGGACGACGGGTGGCACGACTGGCGGGACCAGCGGTGGCGGGAGCACGACCGGCGGGACGACGACCGGCACGGGGAGCGGTGGTGGCAGCACGACCACGGGCACCGGTGGCGGCACGACGACCACGCCGCCGACGGTGCCGGGGACGCTCGACCCACGCACGCCGGCCGGGACGCCCGGATCGGCTGGCACGGGGACGAGCGGCACGGGATCGATGGGGGGCACGACGGGCGGGTCGATGGGTGGCACCACCACGGGTGCCGGCTCGACGGGCGCCGGTTCGACCGGCGCCGGCGCCATGGGTGGGAGCATGGGTGGCACGATGCAGGACACGACCCGTGGCTCGAGCACCGGTGGGAGCACGATGGGCGGCACGACGACGGGTGGGTCGACCACCGGCGGCACGACGATGGGTGGCACGATGGATGACAGCACGCGCGGGCAGTCGGCGGGATCCGTCGGTGGTCGCGCGACGTCGGATCGTCGGCGTCCGGTGACCAAGGAGTCGCCGTTCTGACCATGCATGCACGCACCGGTTCGAGCGGTGCGGCGCCGCACCGGAGGTCCCGTGCCCCGGCACGTGGCCTCTGGTGCGGCGCGCGGGCATGGGTGACGGTCGCTCTGCTCGCCGTGGCGGCAACGCCTGCGATGGCGCAGCGATCACTGGCCTCCGACGACACGGGAGCGGGGCGCGACAGCGTCCGCCTCATCCTGGACAGTGCCGCCGCGCGATCCGGCGTGCGCAGCGCACCAGTGAGCGGCACGGCCGACCGGCCGACGATGCGCACGCGGCGCGAGCGCGCGATGTCGGCGCGAGTGCGTGCGGCCGCCATGCGGGCACGCGATTTCCGCCTCGTCGTCTCGCTCGACGCCCGCGAACTGGTGGCGATGGAGGGCGACGACACGCTGCTGGTGGCGCCGGTGGCGATCGGCCGCGACACGTCGCTCACCTTCGAGGGGCGCACCTGGCGATTCACCACGCCGCGGGGCATCCGCCGCATCGCCGAGAAGCGCGCGAACCCGGTCTGGATCCCGCCCGACTGGCACTACGTCGAGGCCGCGGCGCGCGAC
>JALOPO010000116.1 GCA_025453855.1 Gemmatimonadaceae bacterium | reverse complement strand
GGCGCGCACCGACGGATAGGCCGGGACATGATAGACGGGGAAGAGGTGCGGCACCGCGCGCCGCGCCGCCAGCGTGGCACGCAGCCACTCGGTCTGCTCACCGGCGATCGGCATGGTGTGCCCGGTGTTGAGCAGCACCAGCGAGAGATAGTCGCCCACGTCGATGACCCCGTGCTGCCGATCGCGGGCATGGGCATGCAGCGCGCGATAGTAGGTCGCGTCGCCGGAGCGCACGCCCGTGCGCGCCACCATTTCGGCGAACGCCGCGCTCGTGTCGCGGGCGCTGAAGACCTCGTGGTTGCCGATCCCCGCGATCACGGGGATGAGGCGCCCCTCGTCGGTGACGAGCGTGCGCGAGACCGTCTCGAACCAGCGCTCCTCGCGCGCCACCAGCCGCGGATCGCCGTTGGAATAGGCGAGGTCGCCGCCGATCACCGCGAAGGCGACGTCGTGCCGCGCGACCATGCGGTTGGTGGCGCCGAACGTCGCGTTGTCGGGCTGCGTGTCACCGCCCTCGGCGAAGACGATCGGCCGGTCGAGGCGCGCCGGCATCGTGCGGTAGGTGTACGTGCGACCGGCGACGCGCACGCGGTAGGTGGCGTCGGGCCGCAGCCCGGTGAGGCGCACACGGCGCACCTGGCGCGTCGAGTACGGGAAGGCGACCGGCTGGCCGGGCACCGTGCGCCAGCCGCGGAGCCCCGGCCCGCGGACGGCGATCGACGGCAGCTCGGTGCCCGCGTGCAGGTGCCAGTCGATGCTCACGGTGGTCGTGGGGTCGCCGTCCCATGTGACGAAGAGGGCGGCCGGAACACGCGTCGAATCGACGGGTGGTGCGCCGAGCGGTGCCTGCGCTGCGGCGCGTGCGTGCGGCACGGCCAGGAGCGCGACGAGCAGCGTCGCGACGAGGAAGCGCGTCACGGATACCTCAGCGGAGGACGAGGAAGATGGGATTGGCGTAGAACCAGAGGTCGGACCAGGGATCCTCGCCCCTGGGGTCGGGCGCGGGTTCGAGTTCGCTCCCGGCGGTGCCGCGCACGCGGAGGTAGCCGGTGTGGTGCACGTCGCGGAGCACGTGCTCCATCACCAGCCACTCGCCGTCCGCACGCCAGTCGGCGGCGGTGAAGCGTCGCACGACGCGCGTGGTGGGATTGACGTCGCGCGTGCGATCGGGGCCCGGCCCCGTGACGTCGCCCGTGATCAGGTCGACGCGAGCGACACGCGGTTGGCGGCCGGCGTGATTCGGGGCCTCGGGATCGCGCACGCGGATCGTCACGCGCACGTCACCGCGGCGCGCGAGCACGAGTGTCCCGCCGATCGTCGCGGCCCGCGCGCCGGCCGCCTCGGCCACCACCTCGACCTGCGAGACGAGATCGCCGGTGGTGACGAAGACGCGACCGGTGCGGATGCCATCGAGGATGTCGTCGTGCGTGCGCCGCGCGAGGACGTAGGTCTTGGCATACTCGCCGGGCCAGAAGTCGCTCCCGCCCTCGCGCCAGTGGACGTGCGAATCCGAGGTGGCGGTGATCCACCAGCGACGCCCCTCGCCGAGCATCGCATCCCAGAGGCCGCCCAGCCGGGCCGTCATCTGGTCGAAGCCGCCCATGGTGGGGTGGCGACCGTAGCCGCCGCGCGTGCCGGCGCTGTCGATCGAGCCGTCACGATGCAGCGCGCTCGCCTGGTGCCCGGGCGCGCCCTCCATCCCCACGGCCACGGTGGGCGCCGCGTCGTGCCAGGCGCGGAACTCGGCCGGCGTGTCGAGCCCATAGCGACCGAGCGCCGGTGCCGATCGCGCCGGATGGTTGGCGATGACGACGGGACGGCGCGCGAGTGCCTCCATGTGCCGGAGCGCCTCGAGCATGCGCGGCTCCATGTCGCGCCCGTAGTCGAGCGGCCATGCCTCGCGCTTGGCGAAACGGCGCTCGATCTCCGCCAGGTCGAGATGCTCGTGATCGGAGTGCGGCATGATCAGCGAGCTGTGGTCGGCGGCCGGCGTGTCGAACTCCATGCCGAAGAACTGGATGAGGTCGGGGACCGCGGCGCGTGACTGCCGGAGCTCCGGGTAGGCGAGGTCGAGGTGCACCTTCGAGTGGTTCGGCCCGCCGTGATCGGTCGTGACCATCCACGCGAGCCCGTGACGCCGCGCCATCTCGGCGTTCCGCGGGATCGGGTAGCGTGCATCGCCGGCGATGATCGGCGTCGGCGGCTGCGTCGAATCGCTCCAGCCGACGCTGTAGCGACTGTGCACGTGGTAATCGCCGGCGAGCCAGCGGCGGCCGTCGTCGGGCTGTGGCCGCGTGCCGCGCACGGCGCAGGCGGCGAGGAGCGTGGCCAGCGGGAGCGCGACGAGTGCGTCGCGCCGGAGGTGGTGCACGTGCCGCATCAGCGGGTGGTGCGGAGGCCGATCGAGAAGGTCCGCCCGGTGAGCACGTGCAGGTCGTACTGCCCCTGGATGCCCTGGAAGCCGACTTCGGGCGCGTTGGTGAGGTTGCGGCCGGTGAGCAGGAGCTCGAGCCCCGGGCCGCGGAGCTGCCAGCGCAGGTTCACGTCGATGGTGCTGCGCGATTCGGTGAAGCGGTCGAAGCCCGGCGACGTGAGTGCGCTCAGGAAAGAGCTGCGGCGCGCGAGGGCGACGCGCAGCTCGAACGGCCCCTTCTGGTAGTAGGGGATGACGTTGATCACCTGGTCCGGCTGGCCGATGAACGGGAGCCGGTCGGCGCGGCCGGCGACGGTCAGCGAGGAGTTGACGAAGGCCACGTTGGCGGTGATGCCGAGGCCGTTCAGCACGCCTGGCAGGAAGTACAGCGGCTGCGTCCACGACCCCTCGATGCCACCCAGCCGCCCCGCGTCGCCGTTGCGCTGCTGCGTGTAGCGCAGCACGGTGAAGAAGCGGCCATCGTAGGTCACGTTCCGCTCGGTGGAGCGGAAGGTGAAGATCGGGTTGTCGATGATCTTGTAGAACGCGGCCAGCGAGAGCTGGCCACCGGTGGACGGGTAGTACTCGACGCCGAGGTCGAAGTTGGCGGCCTCGAACGGCTGGAGCGTCGGGTTGTTGTCGGTGACCGTGCCGTCGAAGGCGTTCGGCACGAGCTGGTCGGGGATATAGTTCGCGCGCGTGAAGCTCGCGATCTGCGTGAACTGCGGGCGCGCGATGGAGCTCGTCCAGGCGCCGCGGAGGAGGAGGCGACTGGTCGCCTCGTACTTGAAGATCGCGGCCGGCAGGATGTTGACGTAGGTGTTCGTGCGGCGCGTCAGCCCGGTCGGGAACTCGAACCGCTGCCCGATGGGGAGGCGCGTGTTCTCGCGCAGCTCGTAGAACTCGCCGGCCGCATCGGTCTGCTCGAGCCGTGCGCCGGTGACGACGGTCAGCCGTCCCAGCTCGGCCGTGGCCATGGCGTAGGCGGCGGTGATGCGCTCCTGCACGAAGGCGTCGTTGTCGATCTGCTGCACGCGGGAGTTCGGCATGTCCTGCACCAGCGAGTCGCGCCCGACATTGCGGTCCACCCAGTCGGCGAAGGCGTCCACGGAGCCCTGCACGTAGGGCGAGGCGGCGCCCTGCAGCCCGCCGACCACCGGCTCGGACCAGGGCGCGAGCGTGAGCGCGGCATTGCCGTAGCGATCGGACGATTCGTCGATGTCGCGGTTCCGCTCCTGCACCTTGACGCCGAACTTCATGAACGCCGGGAACCGCCCGAAGCGCGTGTCCACGCGCATGTCCGCCGCCCCGATGTACAGGTTGTCGATCGAGTTGCGCCGGTTGAAGGCGAGGCCGTTCAGGTTGTAGCTGCGCGGGTTCTCGACGAAGGCCGGGTTCTCTGGCGTCACGCCGTAGAAGTAGCGCGAGAAGTCGAGCCCCACCGGGGCCAGCACGTTGGTCGCCGAGGGATTCTCGAAGGTGGCGTCGGGGCCGAAGCTGCGCGCCCGCCCGCGGGTCGCGACACCGGTGAGCTCGAGCGTCACCGCCCCCCACTTCTGCGAGCCGCCGGTGCTCAGCGAGTACAGGTCCTCGGTCTCACGGTCGCGGCTGATGTCGAGCTCCATCGAGCTCGCCGTGTTGCGCCCCACCAGCGAGCCCCGCGGGAACTCGTAGTTGCCGGTGAAGGTGATCTCGAACTCCGAGTTGCGCTCGAGCTCCGTGGTGCGCGTGTAGAGGCCGCGCAGGTACATGTTCGTCTCGGGTCGCGGGCGCCAGTCGAACGAGGCGTTCAGGCTGTTGCGCGTGCGATCATTGTCGGCGACCTGCAGCTCGATCTCGTTGGAGACGGTGATCGAGTCGCCGGTGGTGCGGTTCAGCACCCGGATCCAGCCGTCGGGGTCGAGCACCGAGACCGCATTGTCGCGGCGCGACGAGCTCCCCGAGAGCACCACGCCGAACGTGCCGTCGCGCCCGAAGCGACGCCCCGCGACCATGTCGAACTCGTAGGGCTGCCGGCGGTCGCCGTACGGCACCTGCCGGTTGTGCACCAGCCCCTCGCCGATGGCGAAGAGGAACGGACGCGGGCGATCGAAGGCCGTCAGGGTGCGCAGGTTCACCGTGCCGCCGATCGTGTTCGCGTCCATGTCGGGGGTGACGGCCTTGATCACCTCGATGTTCGCGACCATCGAGGCCGGCAGCAGGTCGAGCGTCTGCGCGCGGTCGGTCGAGGAGGTGGCCATCGGCTGGCCATTGAGCGTCACGTTGTTGAGATTCGGCGCCACGCCGCGGATCGACACCGTCCGGCCCTCGCCGCGCGTCGTCTCCATGTAGACGCCCGGGACGCGCTGCACCGCCTCGGCGACGTTCTGGTCGGGGAGGAGCCCGATCTCGTCGGCGGAGATGATGTCGGCGACCGTGTTGCTGCGCCGTTCCTGCTCGGCCGAGCGCAGCTGGCCGCCGCGCTCGCCCAGCACGCGGATCCCCTGCAACTCGGCGGCGGTGATCTCCATGGCGATGGCGAGGCGCACCGGCGCCGCGGCGCTCACGGCGACGACGCGTGACACCGGCCGGTAGCCGAGCGCACGCACCATGACGGTCTGCGTGCCGGTCGGCACCGCGGCAAGGCGGAAGATGCCGTCCCGATCGACACGTGCGGAGAGTGCCGTCCCGCTGACGGCGACCGTCGCGCTGGCGACCGGCGTACCATCGGGACCAACGACGCGCCCGGTGACGAGGCCCGTGGCCTGCGCGAGCACGCTGCCCGGACGCGCCGCAGCGAGCGCGAGTGACGCGAGACAGGCCAGCACGGCACGCACCGCGCCGGCCCGGTGACGAGACGAGCCGAACATGCCTGACCCCTGGGTGTGGGTGAGGCGTGAAGGCTTTCGGGCCGACGTATCGGTCGGCACCAGCCTCGGGCAAAACTGCCGGCACGGTCCCGTCACGCGCACGTACCGTGATCCGGCCGATGCGCCATCGACAACGCGGTGGTGCCCGTGTTGTCGGATCGTCGCTCGGTCACGGTCGTGGACCGGCGAGGCCGACTGCGGCACGCGCATCGCACTCGCTCCGCATCGTCACGATCCCCGGAGCTTCGCGATGCCGCCCGCCGCACGCCGCCGTACGACCACGCGCCCGTCGACCAGCGACGCCACGACATCATCGACGGCACCCGCCGGTACCCCCGATCCCGCCGCCCTCGACCACGCCGAGCAGGCGGGGCTGCGCTGGGTCACGGACACGCGCCCCGGCATCACCCGCGTGTCGCACGGCGATGGCTTCCGCTTCGTGAAGCCCGACGGCAGCACTGTCACCGACGAGACGACGCTCGCGCGCATCCGGAAGCTCGCCATTCCGCCGGCCTACACCGACGTCTGGATCTGTCCGATCGCGAACGGGCACATCCAGGCCACCGGGCGCGACGCGCGCGGGCGCAAGCAGTACCGCTATCACGAGCGCTGGCGGGCAGTGCGCGACGAGACGAAGTTCGAGCGACTGCTCGTGCTCGCCGGTGCGCTCCCGAAGCTCCGCGCACGACTGGCCCAGGACCTGGCGCGCACCGGCCTCGCACGCGAGCGCGTGCTCGCCACCGTGGTCAGCCTCATGGAGCAGACCGCGATCCGCGTCGGCAACGACGAGTACGCGCGCACCAACAAGTCGTACGGCCTCACCACGCT
>JALOPO010000115.1 GCA_025453855.1 Gemmatimonadaceae bacterium | reverse complement strand
GACGGCGGCGGCCGTGGCGAGCGAGGCGTGTCCGCTGGGGAAGCTGCGCCACGCATCGCCACGCAGCCCGCTTCCCGGTCGCCAGTGGTGTGCGCTGCCTTCGGCGCTCGCATCGGGGCGCGTGCGGCCGGCGAGCACCTTGATCGCGCCCGTCGCCGCGAGCGCGACCAGCACGGCACCGGTGGTGCGCGCACCGGTGCGCGCCAGCGCCCGATCGGCGCCGGCCTCGCCCGCGAGCCAGGTGACGGGGCCGAGGCCGAGGGCGCCGATGCCGCCGCTCACGCGTCCGGTGGCGGCGATCGCGCCGACACCGGGCGCATCGACGATCGGTGGGGCGCTCACCCAGCGCGTGACGCGCGCATCGATCGGCATGACGACGACGGCGACGAGCGCCGGTGCGAGCACGCGCGCGATGGCGGCGTCGGTGACCGGCATCGCGCCGGGAGCACGTGCGGCCCCCGCCCTCCCCGCGGTGCCAGGCACCGCGCCGATCCCCGGGGGGACAGAGGTGCCTGGCACCGCGCCGATCGGCACCGTGCGCCACTGCGCCGGCGCCGCCACCGGCGCCACGCCGAGCACACTCGCCAGCAGCAGGCTCCGGCCGGCGACACGCCGGCACACGCGCACCCGGGCGACGCCGCGTGCGGCGCCCGCACTCACGCGCGCGACCGCGACCGCTTCACGTGCTTGCCTGCATGGCGCGACACCGCATGATGCGCGGCCTTCTTCCCGCGCGCCTTCGTCGCGGCCTTCCGTGTTCCCTTGGTCGCGGCCTTCTTGCGCGCGCCGCCGCGTGGCTTCTTCACCGGGAGCGGCTTGAGGATCGTGCCGCGGCACTTCTTCGTCCCGCAGTAGCAGACGTACAGCGCCTCGTCCTCGGCCGTCGTCTCGGCCGTGCGCTCGTAGGCGTAATCGTAGGTGAGCTCGGTCCCGGGCTGGATCGTCTTGAGGGCGTGCACGTAGACGCGCCCGTCGTCCTCCTCGATCGCCTCGCAGTTCGGGTCGCACGAGTGGTTGATGTACTTGCTCGGCCACTCCACCGGGCCGCCGTCGAGCACCTTCCCGCCGTCGATCGCGAAGAGGAAGGTGTGGTGCCGCTCCATGTCGCCGTCGGGATAGCGCACGTCGGCCTCGTCCTCGTCGATGCACTCGCCGAGGTACTCGAGGATCCGCGCGTCCTTCGGGATGCGACGGATGGCGAAGCAGCCGCGCCCCTGGATGGGCGAGGCGCGCACCTCGAAGTAGGGCTTGCGACTGCCGGCGAACGAAGATGCCAACGGGACCTCGACTGGGTGGATGGTGCCGGCTGCGCCGCATGGCCGCCCGGGCGCTCGACGCGGGAAGCGTAGCGCCGATCGGTGCGACACGGGAGCGGGGCGCGTCCGATCATCCCGCTCGCAGGTGCGCAGGATCGACGTGGGCACTGCGGGCACTGCGGGCACTGCGGGCACTGCGGGCACTGCGGGCCGCGATGATGCGAGGGGACGCGAGGGGGCGCGAAGGAACGGATGGGATGATGATTGATGTCGGCCGTATGACATCCATCCCAACCGTTCCTTCGCGCCCCCTCGCGTCCCCTCGCATCATCGCGGCCCGCGGTGCCACCACCGGGCCACGACACCGCAACGCCATCACCGCCGACGACGCGGCCCCTCGGCCTCCTCGTCGTCGTCATCGGCACGCGGCCCCTGCGCGGGCGCGGCCTTCCCCGGATCGAGCTTCGGCTGCCCCCTGGCCGCGAGCCACTGGTTGAGCTGCTCGAGCGGCGAGCCGAGCTCCGTCTTCAGGCGCGTGAGCTCGCCGTCGAGCTTGCGGCTCAGCAGGTCGAAGACGACCACGCTCTGCTTCGTCGGGCGCGCGTCGGCGCTCGCCACCACGCCGGCCAGGGCGGCGATCTGGTTGTTGAGGCGGATCGGATAGTTGAGCGGATCCTGTCCCGATCGGTTCTTCGTCTGGTAGAGCGAATCCTCCACGTCGGCGAGGCGCGCGAGCCACGGCCGTGCCGCCGCCGCGAAGGCCGACGTGTCGACGGCGCCGAGTGCCTTCATGCGCTCGGTCACCTGCGCCCGGAGCGAGCGCACGGTGCGCACGCCGTCGTTGGCGTCGTTGGTGCGCTGCGCGATCCGCCGCAGGAGCTCGAACTGCGACACGTAGTCCTGCGGCTTGGCGGTCGCACGCGGGTCGGGGAGGAGCTTGGCGCTGCGCTCCTGCGCCGGCTCGCCATCGACCGAGAGACGGATCGTGTACGTCCCCGGCAGCGCCATCGGCCCCGTGGTGCCGGCGGCCCACATGATCATCCCCTCGAACGCCTGCGCGTCGGGCCAGCGCATGTTCCACGCGACGCGATGCGTCCCCGCCCGATCCGGGAGGCGCAGCGCCGGCGAGCGCCGGCTGAAGAAGTCCTCGTCGCTCCCCGCGCGTGCCGCGAGCATCCCGGCGCCGAGCTGGCCGGCCCGCTTGCGCGCGCTGTCGGCGGTGAGGCCGCTCTTCACGAGCGAATCGGTGATCGCCGTCACGCGCGCGCTGCGCGTGATCGAGTCGGCGCGGGCGGCCGAGTCCTGCTGCGACGTGAAGCGCCGCACGAGCGTCCCGGTGCTGTCGAGGATCTCGAGCGTCACCTCGCGCGCATTCGCGGACAGCCTGTACTCGATGAGCATCCCGCTCTGCGGATTGGCCCCCACCGGCTTGGCGGGCGTGACGTTGCCGGCCGCCATGGCCGCGAAGAAGCCACCGCCCCACTCCACGCGGTGCGCGTCCTTCGGCTGGTAGAGGTGCCACTTCGCCTGCGCCACCGCCGGCGAGAGCTGCCGCAGCACGCTCAGGTCGTCGAGGATCCAGAACGAGCGCCCGTGCGTGCCGGCGACCAGGTCGCCCTCCTTCACCGCGAGATCGTGCACCGGCACCGGCGGGAGGTTGCGGCGCAGCGAGAACCAGGTGGCGCCGTCATCGGTGCTCGCCCAGACGCCGCGCTCGGTGCCCGCGTAGAGGAGCCCCGGGCGCGCCGGATCCTCGCGGATCACGCGCGTGAACTCGTCGGCCGCGATCCCGCCGGCCGACGGTGCCCGCCGCGCCCCCGTGCCATCCTCGCTCCCGCCGTCGATGCGCGTCCAGGTGAGCCCGTAGTCGGTGGTGCGGAAGAGGTACGGCTCGAGGTCGTCCTGCTGGAAGCGGTTGGCGGCGACGTACGCCGTCCCCGCCTTGTGCGACGACGCCTCGATGATCGAGACGCGCGCCCACTCGCGCGTGCGCAGCAGCTTGGGCGTGACGTTGATCCACGACGCGCCGCCGTCGCGCGAGAGCTGCACCAGCCCGTCGTCGGTCCCCGCCCAGAGCACCCCCTTCTCGAGCGGCGACTCGGCCAGCGTGAAGACGGTGCCGTAGTACTCCACGCCGGTCTGGTCGCGCGTGATCGGCCCGCCCGAGGGGCCGAGCGTGCGCGGATCGTTGCGCGTGAGGTCGGGGGAGATGGCGTCGTAGCTCTCCCCCTCGTCGGTGGTGCGGAAGATCACGTTCGAGCCGACGTAGAGCACCTTCGGGTCGTGCGGGCTGACGACGATCGGGAAGGTCCACTGCATGCGGTAGCGCAGGTCGCCGGCGCTGTGCCCCATGGGATTGAGCGGCCACGGGTTGACGTTGCGCTCCGTCTCGGTGCGCATGTCCTTGCGCGTGAGGAAGCCGCCGTAGCTCCCGGCGAAGACGATGTCGGGGTCGTTCGGGAGCGCGGTCACGTAGCCCGACTCGCCGCCCCCCGCGTCCTGCCAGTCGCCGATGGTGATCACCCCCGGCTTGCGGCTCGGCCCGCAGAGCGTGCTGTTGTCCTGCTGCGCGCCGCAGACCTTGTACGGGAAGTGGTTGGTGGTGCTCACGTGGTAGAACTGCGCCGTCGCCACGTCCTGCTCGCTCCAGGTGCGGCCGCCGTTCGTGGTCACGTTCGCGCCGCCGTCGTTGGCCTCGATGAAGCGGTTCGAGTTGTCGGGGGCGATCCAGAGGTCGTGGCTGTCGCCGTGCGGGGCGCGGATCGCGCGCCACGTCTTCCCGCCATCCGTCGACTTCTGGAACGAGACGTTGTTCACGTAGACGACGTTCGTGTCCTTCGGGTCGGCGTGGATCTTGGAGTAGTACCAGGCGCGCTGGCGCAGCTTGCGCTCGTCGTTCACGCGCGTCCACGTCTCGCCGGCGTCATCGGAACGGAAGACGCCACCCGAGTCGGCCTCGATGATCGCGAAGACGCGCTTCGAGTTCGCCCCCGAGACGCTGAGGCCGATGTTCCCCCACAGCCCGCTCGGCATCCCCTTCTTCGTGCGCAACGACGTCCACGTCACCCCGCCGTCGGTGCTCTTGAAGATCCCGCTCCCCGGCCCGCCCGAGACGAGCTGCCACGGCTTGCGGTGCGCCTGCCAGAAGGCGGCGTAGAGCACGTTCGGGTTGTTCGGGTCGAGTGCGAGGTCGCTCGCGCCCGTGCTGTCGTTCACGAAGAGCGTGCGCGTCCACGTCTTCCCGCCGTCGGCCGAGCGGAAGATGCCGCGCTCCGGGTTCGGCCCCCACACATGGCCCTGCACCGCCACCCAGACGAGGTCGGGATTCGTGGGATGGATGCGGATGCGCGAGATCTGCCGCGAGTCGGTGAGGCCGATCGACGTCCACGTCTTCCCGCCGTCGGTCGTCTTCCAGACTCCCTCACCGTGCGTGACGTTGCCGCGGATCGCGTACTCGCCGCCGCCCACGTAGACGACGTCGGGATTGCTCGGCGCGACCGCCACGGCGCCGATCGTCCCGCCGAAGTACTTGTCGGTCATCGACGTCCAGCTCTCGCCACCGTCGGTGGTCTTGAAGACGCCCGCGCCGGTGCCGCCGAACCAGTACTCGTTGGGGCGCGCCACCGATCCCGAGACCGTCACCGAGCGGCCGCCGCGATAGGGGCCGATCTCGCGCCAGGTGAGGGAGCGGAGGAGCATCGTGTCGATCGGCCCCGCGAGCGCGGGGGGCGCGACGACGGGCTGGCGCGCGACCGGTGGCGCGGGGGCGGGGGCCGGCGCGGCGGGCCTGGGCGGGGTGCGGGGCGGCGCCTTGCCGCGCACGGGACGCGTGCCCTGGCCCTGGGCGGCGTGGGTGACGGCGAGGGCCGCGACGAGCGCGGCGAGGGGACGTCGCATGGACACGGGCACGGGCTCCTGACGCGGGTGAGTGCGCAAGCTTCGGGTCGCGTGCGGGCGCTACGCAACGGGGGGCGGGAGCGCTGGCGGTGGGGGCCGACTAGCCATGCACTGTCGTCGGAACCGTGGCAGCTCCCGCCGCTACGCGAACGGGTTCACGACGCGCACGCCGTCGAAGTCCATGCCGGGCTGCAGGTCCTCGCTCAGGAGCTCTGCGCAGCCGAGCGCGCGCGCCGCTTCCACGATTGCCGCATCCCAGTAGCTGATCTGCCAGCGCGTGCTCGTGTCGAGCGCCGCGAGCACGAGAGACGCGGTGATCGGCTGCACGGGAAATCGCGTCATGGCGTGGACGAAGCCGGCGGCGTCGGCGCGCGGCATCGCATCCGCGCCATGCCGCACGTGAGTGGCCTGCACGACGAACTCCTGCAGGACCTGCGCGGAGCAGGCCAGGTCGCGGGATCGCAGGAGCGTCCGCGCGCGCGCGGCCTTGGCGCCCTCGTCCGGACGGTGACTGATCGCGTAGAGCAGGACGTTCGTGTCGACGAACCGCATCAGCGATCAGGTGCCCACCGCTCGTGCAGCCGCTCGCGCGGCTCCCGCACGCCCGCCGCGAAGCCGGCGTGCTGCGCACGCATGCGGGCGATGATCGCCTGCTGCTGCGCCTCGAGCGCATCGAAGGTCGCCCCGCCATGGACGTAGGCGTTGAGGAACTCGCGCACGAGCGCCGAAACGGTGGTCGCCTGCTCAGCGGCCTTCACGCGCGCCTGCGCGTACACGTCGTCATCGACGGCCACGGTGATGTTGCGGACGGCCATGACAGGACTGTAATGCACAGCTTCACAGGGCGCGAGTTCACGTCGAGGCCACGCTACGTTGCCCGCATGCAACGCCTCCACGTCTCGCCCGACGCCCCCGACCCCGCCGCCATCGCCCGCGCGGC
>JALOPO010000114.1 GCA_025453855.1 Gemmatimonadaceae bacterium | reverse complement strand
GGCCTGGCCGTGGTCGCGCTCGTCGCGACCGCGGTCTTCGCCCTGGTGCGCCTCGCGCCGGGCGACCCGTTCGCGGGCGTGCTCGACGACCCCGCCATCTCCGCCGAGGTGCGGCGCGCCTGGCGCATCGCCTATGGCGTGGAGGGGCCCATCGGGACGCAGTTCACGCACTGGCTGGCGACGCTCGCGCGCGGTGACCTGGGCTGGAGCGTGAGCCGTCACGCACCGGTGACGCGCGCGATCGCCGACGCACTCCCCTTCACGCTCCTGCTCTCGGGAAGCGCGATGGTGCTCGCCTTCGCGCTCGGGATGCCGCTCGGCGCGTGGCAGGCGCGCCGCCGCGCGACGAGCGGGGATCGCGTGGCGACGGTGCTCACGACGATCACGACCGCGCTCCCGGACTTCTGGTTCGCGCTGGTGATGCTGCTCGCCCTCGCGTTCGGCGTGCGCCTCTTCCCCGTGGGCGGCGCGAGCGATGCGCTGCTGCCGCCGGATGCCGCGCCGCTGCGACGCGCCGCCGACCTGCTCTGGCATCTCGCGCTCCCGCTGGCGACGCTCACCGCGTTGCTCGTGGGACCGGTGGCACGGCTGCAGCGCACCGCGGTGCTCGAGGAGCTCGATCGCGACTGGGTGCGCACCGCGCGCGCCAAGGGAGTCACGGGCACGCGCGTCTTCCGTCGCCATGCGTGGCGCACCGCGCTCGGCCCGATGGTGACGCTCGGCGGCCTCGCGCTCCCGGCGACGCTCGGCGCGGGCGTCTTCGTGGAGCACGTCTTTGCCTGGCCGGGCTTCGGTGCGCTCGCCGCCGGTGCCATCGCCTCGCGCGACTACCATCTCGTGACCGGCTGCACGATGGTCGGCACGATGCTGGTGGTGCTCGGCGGCTGGCTCGCCGACGCGCTCGGCGCGTGGCTCGATCCGCGGCTCCGTCCCGTGCGCGCGCCATGACGACGAGCGTCACGCCGCTCGGCGACGTGCGCGTGGTGGCGCTCGAGGCGCCGCGCCCGCGCAGCGGCCCCGCGCGCCTGCTCGCGGCACCGGGGACGCGCCTCGCGCTCGGCGCGCTGCTGACGATCGCGATGTGCGTGCTCGTGCTCCCGCTCGTGCTGCCGCACGCACCGCACGAGCAGCTCGATCTCGCCACGCGCGCGCTCGCGAGTCCGCGCGCCGCGCATCCGTTCGGGACCGATGCGGTCGCACGCGACGTGCTCGCGCGCGTGGTCGCGGGCGGTCGCGTGTCGCTGGCGGTGGCGGCGGCGAGCGTGCTGCTCGCGAGCGCGCTCGGCACCGCGTGGGGGCTCGCCGCGGGGCTCGCCGGCGCGCGCATCGATGCGCTGCTCATGCGACTCGTCGATGCGGGGCTCGCCGTGCCGCGCGTCCTCCTGCTGCTCGTCGTGCTCTCGCTCCCGCGCGAGCCGTCGCTCGTGCTCCTCGTGCTCGCGCTGGGCGCGACCGGGTGGTTCGGCGTCGCGCGGCTCGTGCGCACCGAGGTGCGCCGCCTGCGCGACGCGGACTGGGTGCTGGCGGCGCGCGCGCTCGGCACGTCGCGACGCCGGCTCGCATGGCGGCAGCTGCTCCCGCACGTCCTCGCCCCGGTGCTCGTCACCGCGGCGCTTGGCATGGGGAACGTGATCGTGCTCGAGGCGGGGCTGAGCTGGCTGGGCGTGGGCGTGCAGCCGCCGCGCGCGAGCTGGGGGAACATCATCCGCGACGGCACCGACCTGCTGCAGGCGGCCCCGTGGATCTCGCTCGCACCCGGCGCCTGCCTGGTGCTCGTGGTGCTCTGCTGCACGGTGCTCGCCGACGGGTTGCGCGATGCGCTCGCGGCGCGCGAGCTTCCGCGCCCATGACCGCGCCCCCCACGTCCGCCGCCACCGCGCCGCTGCTCGCGCTGCGCGACGTGCGCGTGCGGATCCGCACCGCGCGCGGCACGATCACGCCGGTCGACGGCGTCTCGCTCGACGTGCATCGCGGCGAGGTGCTCGCGCTCGTGGGCGAGAGCGGGTGCGGCAAGTCGCTCACCGCGCTCACGATCCTGCGGCTGCTCGAGCCGCCGGCGCGCATCGAGGCGGGGAGCAGCATCCGCTTCGAGGGGACCGAGCTGCTGGCGCTCGACGAGCGTGCGCTGCGCGCGGTGCGCGGGCGGCGCATCGCGATGGTCTTCCAGGAGCCGATGACCGCGCTCAACCCCGTGCACACCGCCGGCGCGCAGGTGGCCGAGGTGGTGCGGGCGCACGAGCGCGTCTCGCGGCGCGAGGCGATGGACCGTGCGGTGGCGATGCTCGCCACCGTGGGCATTCCCGATCCGGCGGTGCGTGCCACGCAGTACCCACACGAGCTCTCGGGCGGGATGCGGCAGCGCGTGATGCTCGCCATCGCGCTCGTGCTCGATCCCGCGCTGCTCGTCGCCGACGAGCCGACCACGGCGCTCGACGTGACGATCCAGGCGCAGCTCCTGGACCTGCTGCGCGAGGCGCAGCGCGCGCGGGGGGCGAGCATGCTCCTCATCACGCACGACCTGGGCGTGGTGGCCGAGATGGCGCAGCGCGTGGCGGTGATGTATGCCGGCCAGGTGGTGGAGGAGGCGCCGGTCGGCGCCCTCTTCGCCGCGCCGCTGCATCCGTACACCGAGGGGCTGCTGGCGGCGATGCCGCGTGCCGGCACGGTGCGACGCGAACTCGCCACGATCCCCGGCACCGTCCCGCCGCCCGAGGCGTGGCCGACCGCGTGCCGCTTCGCCGATCGCTGCCCGTACGCGTGGCAGCGCTGTCGCACCGAGGCGCCACCGCTGCACGATGCCGGCGACGGGCGACGGGCGCGCTGCCACCTGGTCGAGGAGCCGGCACGGCGGGCCGACCGGCACGCACCGGCCGCCGCGGGCACGGCATGAGCCTCCCGGTTCCCGACACGGCGCGCGACGCTGCCAGCCTTCGCGCCGCGCCACTCCTCGAGGTGCGCAACCTCGTGAAGCGCTTCCCGATCGGCGGCGGGCTCCTGTCGCGGCCGCGCGGCGCGGTGCAGGCGGTGACCGACGTCTCGTTCGACGTCGCGCGCGGCGAGACGCTCGCGCTCGTGGGCGAGAGCGGCTGCGGCAAGACGACGACCGGGCGCTGCATCCTGCGCCTCGTCGAGCCCACGAGCGGCACGGTGTGCTTCGACGGCACCGACCTCGGTGCGCTCGACGCGCGTGCCATGCGCGCGATGCGGCGGCGGATGCAGCTCGTCTTCCAGGATCCGTACGCGTCGCTCAACCCGCGCATGACGATCGGCGCGGCGATCCGCGAGGGGCTCGTCGTGCACCGTCTGGCCGAAGGGGCAGCGGCCGATGCGCGCGTGCGCGCCCTGCTCGACGAGGTCGGCCTGCGTCCGGAGTGGGCGTCGCGCTACCCGCACGAGTTCAGCGGCGGGCAGCGGCAGCGCGTGGGGATCGCGCGCGCGCTGGCGGTGGAGCCGGAGTTCATCGTCCTCGACGAACCGGTGAGCGCGCTCGACGTGAGCGTGCAGGCGCAGGTCATCAACCTGCTCGCGCGCCTGCAGCGCGACCGCGGCCTCACCTATCTCTTCATCGCCCACGATCTGGGCGTGGTGGAGCACCTCGCCACGCGCGTGGCGGTGATGTACCTGGGGCGCATCGTGGAACTCGCCCCCACGGCGTCGCTCTTCACGCGCCCCGTGATGCCGTACACGCAGGCGCTGCTGAGCGCGATCCCGATCCCCGACCCGGCCGCGCCGCGCGACCGCATCGTGCTCGCCGGCGATCCGCCCTCGCCGGCGTCACCACCGAGCGGCTGCGTCTTCCACCCGCGCTGCCCGCATCCGGCTCGCGACGCGGCCTGCGCGAGCATCGTCCCGCCGCTCGAGGCCAAGGGGACCGGGCACGAGGCGGCGTGCCTCAAGCAGCCCCCCACCGCCGTGACGCCGGCGGCGCAGCGGGCGGCCGGTGGCTCGCACGATCCCGTCTTCTCGCTGCCGGCGGCGGCGCTGCGCAGCCGGGGCGCGTCGGGAACGGGAACGCGCGCTGCCGGCTTGAGCACCTAGGACACGAGCGGTTCGCGCCCGTCGCGGGCCCCGGGTCTCCACGCCGGGAGGCGGCGGTGGGGCTGGACTTCACGCGCGCACGCTATCGTCGTCCCTCGCACACGCTCGACGTGGCGGCGGCGGAGGTGGTGCTCGCGGTCGAACTCCTCGACCTGCTCGACTGGCACCCCGACCTGGTGCACAGCGTGACCCCCGACGGGCGCTTCCTCTTCGCCAACCGCGCCTGGCTCGCGGCCCTCGGCTACGAGCGCGCCGACCTGCCGCGGCTCACGCTCCTCGATGTCGCCGCCCCCGAGGATCATCCGTTCGTCGTGAACCGCATCGCCGACGCGCTCGACGGCCACGCGCTGCCGAGCGAACGCGCACACCTCGTCCGCCGCGACGGGACGCGCCTGGCGGTCGACGGATCGACGGTCATGCACTTCATGGACGGCCTGCCGATCGGCACGATCACGATCATGCGCAGCGCCGGGCCGCCCGCGCGAGGAGCGCTCCAGGGGGCGTGACGGCACGCGCGCCGCCGACCATGGCAGCGGCGTGGTGCGGTCCCTACGTTCGGCGGGGGCGCCACCCCGGCGCCTCCGTCCCCGGCCCCCGTCGTCGTGACCGTCCCGTCCGTGCCCGTGGCCGTGCAGGCCGACCGCTCGTTCTTCGGCCACCCGCGCGGCCTCGCCCTCCTCTTCGGCGCCGAGATGTGGGAGCGCTTCTCGTACTACGGGATGCGCGCCATCCTCGTCCTCTACCTCGTGAACGCGCTCGGCTGGCGCGGCGAGGACGCGGCCCGACTCTACGGCACCTACACGGGGCTGGTCTACCTCACGCCACTCATCGGCGGCTGGCTCGCGGACCGCTTCATCGGCACGCGCCGCTCGCTCGTGATCGGCGGGATCGTCATCGCCCTCGGCCACTTCGCGCTGGCCTTCGAGAGCATGGCGATGTTCTACACGGGACTCGGGTTGATCATCGTCGGCACCGGCTTCTTCAAGCCGAACGTGAGCACGATGGTCGGCCAGCTCTACGTCGCCGGCGACACGCGCCGCGACGCGGGCTTCACGATCTTCTACATGGGGATCAACACCGGCGCCTTCATCGCGCCGCTGATCTGCGGCGGGCTGGCCGAGAACCCGCGCTTCGGCTGGCACGTCGGCTTCGCGGCGGCGGGCGTGGGGATGGTGCTTGGCCTCATCCTCTATCTCTGGGGACGCGACCGCTACCTCCCGGGGGTGGGGCTCGCGCCGGCGCACGTGCAGGACGAGGAGACGGCGGCCGAAGTCGGCGAGATCGGCGTCCCGGAGTACCGCAGCGTGGCGATCATCGGCGCGCTCGCCGGGCTCGTGGTGGCGGTGCTCGGCGGGCTGCGCACGTGGAGCGAGACGGGCTTCGTGCCGTGGCTCTTCTCGCTCGCGGGGCTGATGTCGATCGCCTACGGCACGCTGATCGGCGCCGCCTTCTCGGTGCCGCTCTTCGCCACGCGCGGCGAGGAACGGCGCCGCGTGATCGCGCTCATCCTCGTCTTCTTCTTCGTCACCTTCTTCTGGCTCCTCTTCGAGCAGGCCGGGAGCTCGCTCACGCTCTTCGCCGATCGCGACACCGACCGGACCATCGGCGCCGGGCTGTTCGGGCAGGAGGTGATCCCCGCCAGCTGGTTCCAGAGCATCCAGCCGCTCGCGATCATCATCCTCGCGCCGGTGGCCGCATGGGTCTGGGGGATCCTCGGCCGCCGCGGCAAGGAGCCGAGCACCGCGGTGAAGATGGTCATCGGCCTCTTCTTCGCGGGGCTCGGCTTCTTCCTGCTCATCTTCGCCGGCCAGGCGGTGGACGCGGGGCTCAAGGTCGCACCGCTCTGGCTCGCGTGGTTCCTCGCCCTCTCCGCCGCCAACTTCCTCGGCGGCTTCATGGCCGCGCTCATCGAGACGATCCCGAAGCGCGCCGACTTCTTCATCGTCCCCACGGCCACCGCCTGGATCGCCGGGCTCGTGATGCTGCTCCTCGTTCCGCTCCTCAAGCGCCTCACGCGGTCGGTGCCTGCGGCCTGAGTTCCTCGCTGGCCCTGGTTTCTTGACTGCTTGTCGACGGCAGGGAACGGCAGGAGACCTCAGGGAACGGCGGGGGGGCGTTCGGTCCGGGCCTGTCGTCGGGCGTGGGTTGCTCACAGGCAACCGCGATGAACGGCGGGGACGGCGAGGAAACGGCCGGGACGGCGAGGACTGCAGAGCTGCACCAATTGATGCTCGTGCCGTCGCAGTCCACCTCTGTCTGTCGCCGCTCGTACGTGGCCTCGCGGCGATGCGATGAACAGATGAACACACGCAGGTGCGTCTTTCGTCATACAGGCACAGTGCGGCTCCTGGACGCCATGCAGGACCTCTGTCCTCAGGATCAGTGAAGCGGCCCTCGCTGTCCCTGCGCTTCCCTCGCTGTCCCTGAACTTCATCGCCGTTGCAGCAGCCCGGCCCGCGATGCACGCCGAGCCCCGAACGGTCACACCCCTGCCGTTCCCTGCCTGGCACTGCCGTTCCCTGCTCTTCACCCGCTGTTCCCCCGCACCACCCGGCCGCCCGCGCGCCCACGCGCCCGCAACCACGAACCGCGGACGTCAGAAGTTGAAGAGATCCGCGAAGAGCGACCGTTCGCGCCCGCGCCGCGCTTCGCCGGGATCGCGCCAGAAGAAGCGCGCGAAGTTGCCGCTCGTGGCGCGCAGCTGCACCGAACGCACGAAGGCATCGCGGTCGAGCGGCCAGACGACGTCGAGGCGGAGCGTCCGACGCGACCGTGGCGGGAGCGCGCCGATGAGCGCGAAGCCGGCCGAGCGCCGCCATGGCGTGTCGACGCCGAACGGGGCGTCGCCGGCCCACAGGCGCCCCCCCTCCACGAAGGCGGCGACGCCGAAGTCGAGGAAGCCGAACGGGCGGCCGAGGAGCTGTCGCTGCTCGAGTCGCAGCCGCAGGCGGGCATCGCCGCCTTCGCGCGACCGACGATAGCCGGCCAGCCCCGTCGCGCCGCCGCCGAGCCCCACCTGGAACGGGACGCGCATCCGTTCGGCTCCCACGTACTGGCTCTCGACGGTCGTGAGCGCCGTGCGGCGCGGGCGCCAGTAGAGCGCCGAGCGGTTGGACGCGACGCGACCATCCCAGCCGCCGCCATCGTGTCGCCCCGACCAGAACCACTCGGTCGCGGCATACCACGTGGGCGCACCCCACCCCGCATAGAGCTCGCTGCCGAGATAGAAGGCGTCGCCGTCGCCACCGCTGCGCGCCACCGATCGCCCGAACTGCCCGCTGAACTGCAGGCCGAGGCGCAGGTCCTGCGTGCCGGTGAGCGCGTCGAAGCCCTCGACGGTGAGGAAGCGCAGCGCGCGCGCGCCGAACAGCGCGTTCACGCGCGTGACCGCCTTGGGCTGCTCCGGACGCGCCGGGAGCGACTGCGGGAACGGCTGTGCGCCGCGCGCCGAGTCGATGAAGACCGCGCCACCGATGTCCTCGTCATCGCGCGTGAGCGACGCGCCGAGCAGGAAGGTGCGCCCGAAGCCGCCGAAGCGGCGCACGCCGCCGAGGGCCGCCCATTCGCGGCGCGCGTTCTGGAACGGCACCGGGTCCACGGGCCGCCGGTACTCGACGAAGTCGTCGTCGCTCCCGACGGTCGCGCGCCACGCGTAGCGCTGCAGGTCGGTGAGGAACGGGTAGCGGATCTCGCCGGCCCACGACTGGCCGAGGCCCCAGCGGTTCCACGTGATCCCGGCCTGCAGCGGGCGCCCCGCGAGCTGCGCGGTGCGCATGCGGAACGAGAGCCCCTCGCGCAGGATCCCGTTGTCGCGCGTGCCGATCTCCACCAGCGTGCCGAGGCCGCCCACGTTGTTCCACCCCACGCGACCGCCCACGATGCTCGTGTTGTTGCGGAGCTGCGGGTTGGCGATGATCGAGAATTCGTCGATCGATCGCACCTCGATGCGCACGCCGTCGCGATCGGGGAAGGCCGCCACCTGCACGTCCTGCACGAACCAGAGCTGGCGGATGATGCGCTCGCTCTCCTGGCGCGCGATCTCGCGGCAGCGCTGGCCCGGCTTGAGCTGCATGTACGCGTCCAGCACGCGCGGCTTGGTCGTGGCGTGGAAGGCCCGCACCGGCCAGGTCACGATCCGGCTCGCCGCCGAGCGCCCGGTGAAGCCGGGTGGCCGCGGCACGAAGTCCACGCGCGTGATGCGCTCGCCATCGCAGCGCACCGAGCCGGGGACGAGCTGCGTCCCGCGCACCGCCTGCTGCGTGAGCGTGTCGATGAGGCGGCCGAGCGAATCGAGCGACGCCGGCACCTGCGCCGCCACCTCGTGCGTCATGCACACGGCCGCGAGCGTCGCCGTGCCCAGGCATGCGGCCAGCGCGCCGCGTGTGCGCCGCGCCCGCGTCGCCGGCGCCGCCGCGCGCTCAGCCATCGCGCCCCATCCGCTTCTTGAGCGCGGCGAGGCGCGCTTGAGCCTCGCGCTCGCGACGCTCCTGTTCGAGTCGCGCGAAGTCGCCATCGATGGCCGGCGCATCGGCCACGGCATCGTGCACCGGTCGCCCGCCGGTCGCCGCGCGCAGCTCGTCCTCCATCTCGCGCACCGTGCGCTCGGCCAGCGCGGCCTCGTCGCGCAGCACGGCGTGCTTGCGTTCGAGGAGTGCGATCGTCTCGCGCTGGCTGGCCGCGAAGCGATCGGCGACCTGCACCGTCTCGGCATCGTCGATGCGCTCGGCCAGCGCGCGGCGGCGCTCGATGGTGGCGAGCTCGGTGCGCGCGGCGCCGAGGCGCTCCTCGACCTGCGTGACCGCGCGCCATGCATCGTCGCGCGCGAGCCGCGCGGCCGCCAGCGCCTCCTTCATGGCAGCGACGCGTCGCCGCTGCTCGGCGCCCGGCAGCCGGTCGTCGGGAGTCATGGCGCGTGTGCGATGGTGCGACGTGCGGTCTTCATGCGCGCGAAGCGTGCCCACCCGCGCGGGCCACCGCAAGCCGGGGCCGGTACGCAGCGCCGGCATTCGTCACCGTGACGTCACCGATTGCGGCTGCCGGCGCGGCGTGCCGCCACCCGTTTCCGCTCAGGCGCCCCCGAATGTCACCTCGTCATGCACCTGCCGCATCAGGCGGTCGGGCGAATGGACGTGCGGAAAGAGCATCCGGTCACTCACCCGGTTGAGCGCCACGCGCAGCCGCGGGAAGCGGTCGGCCGCGCGCTCGAGCACGGGGCGGAGCCCGGTCGACTCGGCGAGGCGATGCTCGGCGGCGAGGCGGAAGCCGCGTCGCCCCATCTCGTCGTAGTAGTCGAGGTCGGGGCCACCACGCCGCGCGCGCCTTGCGGAGACGTGATCGGGAAAGAGGCCGGCCAGCCAGAGGGCGTGATGGGCGAGGTGCTGCCGCACGAGGAAGGTGCGGCGCGGGTCGCCCTGGTCGACGTCGGCGAGCAGCGCGGCGAGCGTGGCGTAGTGCTCGTCGTCGTGGCGCGCGATACGCCAGGCGCGCGCACCCCCGGCGAACTCCACGACCACGCACGAGACGTAGTCGGCGAGCGTGCGATCGTCCTCGCCCGTGTCGCGCAGCGCGTGGCGGACGACGACATAGATGAAGAGCGGGAGCGAGGCGTGCCGACCGCGCGGGTCGTCGACGAGCGCCGCGCGCAGCCGCTCGTCGTCGAGGAGTGCATCGATCCCCTCCTCGCGCAGCGCCGCCTCGCAGGCATCGCGCGCTCGTGGCGCCTCGCGCGCCACGAGCGAGACGGCGAGCTGGGCGTCGTCGCGGGTGAGGAAGCGTCGCAGGTCGGCCTGGATCATCGCGGTCTCTCCTCCAATGCGCGGGGGCGAACGGAGCGCAGCCGTCGCGTGGCCGCGTGGCGGCGGCGCACGCGCGCGGTGCGCACGGGCATCGCGCACCGTCGTGGCTGCTCTCCTGCGACGCACGAAAACGTGCGTGCGCAACGACACGCAAGCGCAGGGAGCGCGCCGCCGGGTGCATCAGCACTCCGCGGTGCCGAGTGCCAGCCTGCGCTGGCACCAGCCGCCCCGTCGGGCGAGATTCCCCGATCCCACCACGCGAGGACCCGACCCCACCGTGCTCCGGCTCTGCATCCCGGTCCATAACGAGGCGCCGACGATCGGCGTCCTCCTCTGGCGCATCCGGAAGGTGTTCCAGGAGTTCTCGCGCGAGTACGACGTCACCGTCTTCGACGATGCGTCGAGCGATGGCACCGCCGAGCTGCTCGATCCGTACCGCGCGGTGATGCCGCTCACGGTGCTGGCGGCGCCGCGGCGCGTGGGCTACGCCAGGGCGGTCGATGCGCTCGTGCGGCACGTGGCGGCCGACGACGAGTATGCGCGACGCGACGCGATGGTCCTG
>JALOPO010000002.1 GCA_025453855.1 Gemmatimonadaceae bacterium | reverse complement strand
CGATCGGGCGCCTTGCGCTTGCTCGCCTTGACCTCGACGCGTGCGAGCTGCTGCACGGCGGTGCGCGTGAGCACGATGTCGATGGTGAAGCGCTGCTCGGTGGCGGCGCGCGTGATCCGGCGACGCTGTGCGACGAAGCCCGGTGCGGTGACGTAGACGAGGTAGTCGCCGGTGCCCGGGTCGACGACGAGGCGCCAGCGGCCCTGGGCGTCGGTGCGCGTGCGGAAAGTGGCGCGATCGGGGCCGCGCGTGACGATTACGTCGATGGAGTCGGGCGCGGCACCGCTGTCGGCGGCGACGCGGCCGACGAGCGTGTCGGGGCGTGCGGGGGTGGCAGGTACGGAAGGCTGCTGGGCGGCGAGCGCGCCGGGGGCGATGGCCGCGGCGACGAGCGCCGCGGCGGCGAGGAGAGTGCGCATGTTGTGCCCGGGGATGGGGTCAGTCGCGTGCCGCGACGGTCCAGAGGACGTTGATCTGTCCGTTGGGGAGGGTGAGCCCTTGCCAGGTGTAGCCGCTCCCGCGATGCACGCGTCCGGCGAACTTGGTGCGGAACGCCCGCGGGTCGAGCACCAGCGAGTCACGTGCGGTGACGTCGGTGGCGCGCGGCAACGGGAGAAGTTCGCCGCGCCAGCCGTCGACCTTGACACCGAGACCGGCGCGCCCGGTGTCGCTGGCGACGACCTGTCCGGTGGAGTCGAAGACGAGCCAGACGAAGTCGGCGTCGGTGCGGCGGCCACGCAGGAGCTCGGGGCGCGCGGTGACGATGGTGCTGCGCAGGAGGCGGTCCATGTTCGCGGCCTCACGGGCCGACAGCGCGCGTCGCACCGAGCGACGGAGCCGCTCGACGCGCGCGGATTGCGCGGCATGGGCGTCGACGTAGGCATCGGCGATGAGCGAGTCGGCGCGGCGTGCGTCGACTGCCTGTGCTGCCGCGGGGGCGTGCGCTGCGGGGAGTGCCGGCGTTGCGGCGCGCGCTGGTGTCGTGGCGAGTGCCGGCGTCGCTGCGAGCGCTGGTGCGGTGGGGAGTGCTTGCGCCATCGCGAGCACCGTGTCGGCGACGAGAGCCGGCGTAGCGCCTGGCGCGCCGGCGGCCGGCGCGGTACGGGAGCCGCCGGCGAGGGAGACATCGGTGAGCACCCAGAGCACGTTCACGGTGCGAGTGCCGACGAGGAACGACGTCCAGCCGAAGCTCGCGGGTGTGAGGTTGAGCGTGGGGAACTTCGTGCGCCACGCGGCGTCATCGATGGTGAGCTGCGACTCGGGTGTGGTGGGCACGGCGCGCGCAAGCGGCGTGGCGTCGCTGGTCCGCGGGCGCTTCACGCCCATGCCGGCGCGGCCCGTGGCGTGCGCGACGGCATTGCCGGTCGGGCCGAGCACGAGCCAGACGAACGACTCCCCACGCGTGGCAATCGTGTCGAGCGCCTCGGGGTAGCGCGATGCGAGGCTCGCGCGCAGGCCCCGGTCCAGTGCCGCCGCGAAGTCGCGCCGGGCGACCGCGCCGTCGCGGCTCACCGCTTCGACCACCGTGCGGTACCACGCGGGGACGCGCGGTGGCTCGCCAGCCGCGCGGAGCCGCATCGTGGATGTGCTGTCGCCCGCGTACAGGCGCGCCCACTGCACCGTGAGCGTCCCCTGCGGGAGGCGCAGCTCGCGTGCCCCGTGCTGGTTGACGCGGTCGGGGTCGAGCAGCGGAAAGGCGCGGGACCACGAGTTGACGTTCGCGGCGAGTGCCGCGTCCGGCGTACCGCGTGTGGCCACCGTGTACGTGTCCCGGCCGAAGCCCGGGACGACGCGCTCCATCGCCCACAGGAACTGGTGACGTGGCGCGACGCGTGTCGCGACCGCGCGGAGGTCGTCGTCGAGCAGCACCCAGATGCTGAGTGAATCGACACCGGCGAGCGTGTCGAGTGCCGGAATCGCCTGCAGGGCCGCAGCGTCGATGAGCGAATCCCTCACCGCCTCGAGACGGCTCCGCATGCGCAGGTCATTCACCCGGTCGTACAGTCGCATGGAGTCGCGCAACGTCCGTGGCAGCGATGACACCCCGTACGTGATGCGCGACGATCCCGTCGTCGGCGACGGTGCCGCGCAGGCTGCGAGCAGCGCCACCACGCCGATCGCCCCCACGCACAGCGTCCCGAGTCGCGTGCCCCAGCTCGCGGGACGGCGCACGAGGGCGCGCAGTCGCCCTTCAAGCTCCGTCGGCGACGCCGCGAAGGCCGGGACGGGAGCAAGGATCCAGCGCGCGGCAAGGCCACCGCGCCACGCCCCACGTCCGGCGAGCAGCCACTCGGCCGTGTGCACGAGAAGTCGCCCGTACGCACGAGCATCGCCGTGACGCGCGAGCACACGGGCATCGCAATCGTGCTCCACCGCGCGGCAGAGCCGCCGGTAGGCGACGAGCAGCGGCACGTGCCATGGTGCAAGGGCGACAGGCAGCAGCGCGGCGGCGAGCAGACGTGGGTCATGTGCGCGGATGTGCGCCGCCTCATGGGCGAGCAGGAGCGTGCGTTCGCCGTCGGGCAGTTCGCCTACCCAAGCCGGAAGGACCACCTGCAGTTCGCCGAGCCCGAACGCGGCCGGTCCAGTCGCGCGCGACATCGAGACCGGCACCGACCTGCCCGCTGCCTCGGCGATCACGGCGTGCGTGGCCTCGTCGGCACGCGTCCACTCACGCCGCGCGCGCGCGAGCCGCCCGATGGCGAGCCCCACCAGCGCCAGCGCGACCACGGTAAGTGCGCACCACGCCACCGCTGCGACGCGCCCCGCCCATGCCAGGCGGTCGTTCGCTGCTAACACGACGGCGTTGCCGGTGACACGCCCCATCGTGATCTCCACGCGTGCATCCGGTGGGAGCGGTGTCCCGATGCCCGACCTGCGCTGCAGCGCGCGCGTGTTGCCGATGGTACCCGGAACACCCGAGGATTCATCGCCAGCGCCTGCACGCGCATCACCACGGATGCGCTCGCGCGTCCGCGCGACCGCACGTTCGTCGACGGCAGCGAACGTGGTCGCCGTGAAGGCGAGGCGTCCCGGAACGGGGCGCGGCACCACCGGCGCCACGAGCATCGCCACCATCGCCGCCAGCCAGACCCAGCGCGTCGGCCACCCGATCCGCTTCGCCACGACGCCGCGTGCCCCCGCGTCGTCCTCGGCCAGCTCGTGCTCCACGAGCGCCCGCAACCGCTCCAGTGTGGCGCGATCGACGCGCTCGTCACGGACCAGGTGCGTGAGCAGCAGCTCCGGCGACCGATCGAACAGCCCGTCGACCAGCCGCCGCACCGCGCTCCGCCCCGCCTCCTCGCGCCGCACCAGCGGGCGGAAGCGATGCGCGCGCCCCTCGACCTCGTGCGCGACGTGCCCCTTCTCCTGGAGGATCCGCAGCATCGTGAGCACGCTGTTGTACGCGAGGTCGAGGCCGTCGGCGGCGAGTGCGTCACGGACCTCACCGGCGGTTGCGTCGCCGAGCTGCCAGAGGACGGTCATCACGTCGAGCTCGCGCTCGGTGAATGTCGGCATGGGCGGTCTCCTAAAGCGTTAGGTGCTCGCTCCCCACGCTAGGGGCGCCGGGCGGCGGTGTCAACTAGAGCTTTAGGAGATAGGCCCGGCGCGTCACGAACGCGCTGACGCACGCGCCGCGCGCGCCCGGTGCGACCCGTTCACCCCCGCCGGCTGCATGACCCGCTGCAGCGGCCGCAGCATCCCGACCGCGCGGACCCGACGGCGGGTCACCTCGCGCGCATCACCCGCCCACATGTCCGACCGCCGCAGCGGCCTGCTCGCCGCGTCACCCGCCCACCTGCCCGACCGCCGCCCGCGCCCGCTCGCGCAGCTCGTCGGCGAGCCGTGCGATCCGACCCGCCTCGCCGCGCGACTCGTCACCCAGCGATGCATCGCCGAGCATCGCCAGGTTGCCGCGCGCGAGCCCGAGTGCCGCGTGGGCGCACCCGTGCGCGATCGTCGCTCCGGCCCACGCGTCGGGTGCCGTGACATGATCGCCCTCGCGCGCCGCCTCGGCCGCCAGCGCGACGAGATCCGTCGCCAGCTGCGCGATGCGCAGCGGCACCGCGGCGGCCGCCACGAGCGCCGCATCCACGGCGCGCGCACGCTCGGCCGCCTCGGCCGGCGTGCGCTGCGGGCGTCGACGCGCCTGCACGACGCCCTGCCATGCGCGCGCATCGTCCTGCGCGCCACGATGCAGGTGGCGCTCGATCGTCTCGCAGCTCGCGACCACCAGGCGCAGCGGCTCGGCGGCCACCGTGCCCCCGCGCCGCACGTGCACGTTCGCCGCGAGGCGCGTCGTGGCGCTGGCCAGCATCGCCGCCAGCGCGGCCGCCGTCCCGCTCGCCTCGTGGGCATCGAGGTCGGCGATCGCCTCCGTGGCCGGTCGCACGTCGGCGGTGGGCGCGTGGTCGGCGACGCGCAGGTCGAGCGAGACGGTGTCGCGCGCATCGACCAGCGCGATGCGATCACGGAACGCCGCCTCGATCGCCGCCTGCGGCGCGAGGCCGATGAGTTCACTCGCCTCGGCGCGCGCACCGTGCAGCGCCGCCTCGCGCGCCACCGCGTCGAACGCGACGTGCAGCGGCACGGCGGCGAGATCGGTGAGGTTCATGCTCACCTGCGCGCGTCCCCCGACCTCGAGGCCGAGCGCCTTCACGCCCGGCAGGCCCCCATGCCGCGCGCGGATCGCGCGGGCGATCGCTCGCGCCGCCGGCACCTTGCTCGCATCGCCGATGTAGACGTTGAAGGCGCCGAGGAAGGGGCGTGCGCCGATCGCGACGGCGCCGGCGGTGGGATGCAACGCCGCCGGTCCCGCGTCGGGTGTGCGCGCGGGATCGCTCGCGATCGACGCCGCGAGCGCCTCGAGCCCGCCGGCGCGCACGTGCGCGAGGTCGCGTCGTTCCTCGCGCTGCGCGGCCCACTCGTAGAGGTAGACGGGGATCGCCAGCTCGTCGCCGACGCGCGTCGCCAGCGCGCGCGCGATGGCGACGCACTCGTCCATCGTGGCGCCATCGAGCGGGATGAAGGGCACCACGTCGGCGGCGCCGATGCGCGGGTGCACGCCGCGATGCGCGCGCAGGTCGATGCGGTCGCGCGCGGTGCGGATGGCGGCGAACGCGGCATCGACCATCGCGTCACGCTCGGCGACGAAGGTCACCACCGCGCGGTTGTGCCACGCGTCGAGCGAGTGGTCGAGCACGCGCCCGCCCGCCTCGCCGATCGCGCGCACGATCGCCTCGATGACGGCCGGATCGCGCCCCTCGCTGAAGTTGGGGACGCACTCCACGAGCGCGGCGCGGCTCACGGCACCGTCCCGTCGAGCGTCCGCAGCAGCCAGGCGTGCATCGCGGGATTGCCGGCGACGATCCCGGTGTGCGCCACCTCCGCGTCGCGTCCCGTGAAGTCGGTCACGCGGCCGCCCGCCTCGCGCACCAGCAGGAGGCCGGCGGCGATGTCCCACGGCGCGAGGCGCAGCTCCCAGAAGCACTCGAAGCGCCCCGCGGCGACGTGTGCGAGGTCGAGCGCGGCCGAGCCGGCGCGGCGGATGCCGCTGGTGACGGCGAGGATGCGCGGGAGCTGGTCGAGGTAGGTCGCGAGCTGGTCCGGCTTGCGGAACGGCGCGCCGGTGCCGACGAGGGCGCGCGCGGGATCGTCGATCGGCGAGACGTGGATCGGGCGCCCGTCCTTCGCGCTCCCGCCGCCGCGCACGCAGGTGAAGACCTCGTCGCGCGCGACATCGTGGATCACGCCCGCAGCAAGACTCCCGTCGACGAGTGCGGCGATGGAGACGGCGTAGGCCGGGAAGCCGTGCAGGAAGTTGGTCGTGCCGTCGAGCGGGTCGCAGACGATCGTGAGCCCGGCGCCGGCGCGCGCATCGGGCGACCCCTCCTCGCCGATGAAGGTCGCCGCCCCGAGCGGCGCGAGGGCGCGGCGGATGAGCTCCTCGGCGCCGCGATCGACGAGCGAGACGAAGTCGCTGGCGTCCTTCACCTCCCAGCGGATCGCACCACGCGCCTCCTCGTGCGACCGGATGAAGGCGGCCGCCTCGGCCGCGGCCTCCACGAGGGCGGCGAGGAGCACGCGGTCGGCGGGCGCGGCGTGCGGGTGCGATTGGATGAGGGCGTCAGCGTCCATAGCTTGCGGCAATGTCTCGGATCTTCAGCGGAATCCAGCCCTCCGGCGAGCTGCACATCGGCAACTACCTCGGGGCGGTGCAGAACTGGGTGCGGCTGCAGGAGGGGCCCGACCGGTCGTTCTTCTGCGTCGTGGACCTCCATGCACTCACCGGAAACTACGACCCGGCTGACCTGCGCCAGCGCCGCCACGACATGGCGCTCACGCTGCTCGCCGCCGGGCTCGATCCCGACCGCTGCACGCTCTTCTTCCAGAGCGCCGTGCGCGCGCACGCGGAGCTCGGGTGGGTCTTCAACACGGTCACCCCGCTCGGTGACCTGGAACGGCAGGTGCAGTTCAAGGACAAGAGCGCACGGCAGGAGAGCGTGATCACGGGGCTGCTCACCTACCCGGTGCTGCAGGCCGCCGACATCCTCCTCTACCGTGCCGACCGGGTGCCGGTGGGCGAGGACCAGGTGCAGCACCTCGAGCTGTCGCGCGACATCGCCCGCAAGTGGAACGCGAAGTTCCGCCCGGAAGATTCCCCGTACTTCCCGGAGCCGCAGGCGCTCCTGACGCCGGTGCGCCGGCTGATGGGGCTCGACGGGCAGGCGAAGATGTCCAAGTCGCTCGGCAACACCATCGGGCTGCTCGAGGCGCCGGACGACATCTGGGCCAAGCTGCGCCCGGCGGTCACCGACCCGGCGCGCGTGCGGAAGACCGATCCCGGCAACCCGGACGTCTGCAACATCTACAGCATGCACAAGGCGTTCAGCCCCGAGCCGGTGCAGGCGGAGGTGCGCGAGAACTGCAGCGGCGCGAAGTGGGGGTGCATCGACTGCAAGAAGACGCTCTTCACGCACATGGAGGAGACGCTGGTGCCGATCCGCACGCGTGCCGCGCAGCTGCAGGAGAAGCCGGGGACGGTGCGCGAGATCATGGTGCAGGGGGCCGAGCGCGCGCGCGCGGTGGCCGAGCGCACGATCGGGGAGGTGTACGACATGATGGGGCTCGCGCACTGATGCCGACGCGACCGCTGGGTGGAATCCTCGCCGCCGCCACCACGCCCTTCGGCGCCGACGGCGCGCTCGACGCCGCGGCTGCCGCGACCAACGCGGCGGCGCTGATCGACGCCGGGCTGCAGGGGCTCGTCCTCTGCGGCTCCACGGGTGAGGCGCCGCTCCTCGACGACGGCGAGCGCGACGCGCTCCTGGCCGCGGTGCGTCCGCACGTCCCCACCGATCGCTGGCTCCTCATGGGGATCGGCGCCGAGAGCACGCGGCAGACGATCGCGCGTGCGCAGCGGGCCGGTGCCGGTGGCGCCGACGCGGTGCTCGTCGTCGCGCCGCACTACTACACGAACGCGATGACGCCCGCCGCGCAGGAGGCGCACTACCGCGCCGTGGCCGATGCGAGCCCGGTGCCGGTGCTGCTCTACAGCATTCCGCAGTACATGCACTTCGCGCTCGACGCCGAGGTGGTGGGCCGGCTCGCGTCGCACCCGAACGTCATCGGGATCAAGGATTCCGGCGCCGACGCGGTGGTGCGCGACAGCTACCAGACGCTCGCGCCCGCGCCCTTCGCGGTGTTCACCGGCCACGCGCCGAGCCTGCGGATCGCACTCGCGACCGGGTGCGAGGGGGCGATCCTCGCGACCGGCTGCATCGCGCCGGCGCTCTGCCTGGCGATCGCCGAGGCGGTGCACGGCGGCGACGAGGCGCGTGGGCGCGCGCTGCAGCAGGCGCTGACGCGGCTCGCGACCGAGGTGGCGGTGACGTTCGGCGTGCCGGGGCTGAAGGCGGCGGTCGATGCGGCGGGGCGCGTCGGGGGGGCGCCAAGGGCGCCGTTGCTCCCGCTTTCCGATGCCGCGCGCGAGCAGGTCGTGCAGGTCACGCGGGACGTGCTCGCGTCGGCCTGACGTCGGGTCCTGCTCCGTGCTGTCGAACAGCCGGAACTGCCAGGAAGAGCAGGGACGGACAGGGAATGGCAGGGACGGTGAGGACGTCCGAAGCTGGGCAGACCCGATCTGACGCACGTGGAAACGGCACTCGATGGCTTCTCACGGCGCGGACTGTTGATTGCCATGCGTCCACGCAGTTCCCGCATCGGCATGCAGCCCTCGCGCTGAACGTGCTGTGCTCACGGCCGTCCACGCAGTCGCTGCCGTTCCCTGTCCGTCCCTGCTCTTCCTGGCAGTTCCGGCTGTTCACCAGCACGCATCCGGAACGAAGCAGCGAGCTCGCACGCACGCTCAGGCCGACGCGGCGGAGACATCGGCAATGGGGACGGCAGCGAGGTGGCGGCGGGCGAGCTTGAACGCGGCGGCCTGCAGGGCTGCGCAGGTGAAGAAGACGATGCCGAGCTGCGGCGAGGCGGCCGGTGCGTCGCTCACCAGCGCGAGGAGGTTCGTGCCGAGGAGGGGGCCGATCACCGCCATGAGCGCGTAGATGCCGTCGAGGGCGCCCATCGTCACGCCCTGTGCATCCGGGGGCGTGGTGCGCGAGACGATCCCCTTGAGCGCGGGAGTCGTGGCGTGGAGCGGGAAGACGAGGATCGTCACCGCGTAGATCATCCATGGCGTCACGCTCAGTGCGTAGCCCAGGTAGGCGACCACGCCGCTGGCGAGGGCGAGGAGCGCGACGCGGACGTCGCCCCAGGCGGCGATCATCTTCCCGAGCCCCCACGCGCCCACGATCGTCGCCACCACACCGACGATGAAGAGCGAGATGCCGTTCTCGCGCGGCCCCCAGCCGAAGCGGAAGCGCGTGTAGAGCACCCACGTCTCGACCATCATGGCGTGGGCGAGCGAGTAGAGGACGAAGACGCGCACCAGCGGCCCGGTGGCGCGCTGCGCGACGAGGGCGTGCAGCGCGCCGAACGGGTTCGCGCGCGCGAACGAGAAGGGCGCCCGATGCTCGGGCGCCAGCGACTCGGGGACGACGAGCGCGCCGTAGCAGGCGTTCACGAGCGACGCGCCGGCCGCGACGATGAACGGCATGCGCGGGTCGAGGTCGCCGAGGAGGCCGCCGATCACCGGCCCGAGGATGAAGCCGAGGCCGAAGGTGGCGCCGAGCATGCCGAACGCCTTCGCGCGATCGGCGGGGGCGGTGATGTCGGAGACGTAGGCGCCCGCCACCGAGAAGGTCGCGCCGGCCGCGCCGCCGATGAGCCGCGCGGCGAGCATGAACCAGAGCGAGGGGGCGAGCGCCATGAGCAGGTGGTGCGCGCCGAGGCCGAGGATCGCGACCACCAGCACCGGTCGGCGGCCGACGCGATCGCTGAGCGCGCCGAGGAGCGGCGCGGCGAGCCACTGCATCAGTCCGTACGCGCCCGCCAGCACCCCCGTCCAGATCGACTGCTGTGCACGATCGGGAGTGAAGTCGCCGACGAGGAGCGGGAGGACGGGGAACGCGAGCCCGAAGCCGATCATGTCGATCAGCACGGTCACGAGGATGAAGCCGACGGCGGGGCGACGCGCGGCGGTGGTCATGCGCGGCGGGTCAGAAGACGCGCCGTTGCAGCCGCGCCACGGTGAAGCGCGCCGTGTCGGCGACGGCCATGACCGTCATCACCCCCGCCTGCACCGGATCGGTGACGACGAGATCGGCCGCGTCGGGGACCGAGCCGGCCATGTTGAGCGAGACGACGAGGAGCCCCTGCGCGCGCACGTCGCGCACCGCCTGCTCGATCTCGCCGCCCATGAGCGACCCCGCGAGCACCAGCGCGCTCGCGCGCGGCAGGCGCGCCACCGCGCGCACGGCGTCGGCCAGGGGTTGCTCGCCAACGAGCGGGATCGTGTCGACCGAGATGCGCTCGCCGCGGATGTTGTGGCGGTCGGCCTCGGAGATCGCGCCGATCGCGACCTGCCCGACCTGCGCCCCACCGCCCATGATGATGATCCGCTTGCCGTAGATGACGCCCATCGTGTTCACGAGCGTCACCGCGCGCACGCTGGCGAGTGCCCGCAGCTCGGCGACAAGCGGCGTGGCGTCATCGTCCGGAAGTTCGAGCTCGAAGTAGGTGCGCGACGCGTCGCCCTGTTGCCCCACGATGTCCACCGACGCGATGTCGCCGCGGCGGCGGGCGATCACCCCGGTGAGTTCGTGCAGGACTCCGGGGCCGGTGCCAGTCGTGACGAGGAGGCCGATGCGAGGCATGATCGCCAATGTCGCACGGCGCTCCGATGGCGCGCCAATGGTGAGCGCCGCGGAGGCGGAGGGTACGGGAGCCGTCTGGTGCCCCCCGCGGTGCCAGAGGTGCCTGGCACCGCGGGGGGCAACGGCGGGCCGCGATGATGCGAAGGCGCCGCGAGGTGACGCGAAGAACGGCGCACCGCCGTTGCGTTGGTCGCGGCACGCTCGGACCCGCCCGATCGCGCCGTTCGCCACGACATTCAGTTGCCGTTCCTCGCGACTCCTCGCGTCCCATCGCAACATCGCGACCCGCACTTCTCCGTGCTCCGGTCGTCCCCGTTCCTCCGCTTTCCGTGCCGTTGCTGGCCCTGAACTGCCTCGAAAAACGGAGAAACGGGGACGACCGGAGCACGGAGGCATGTGGTGTACGTTGGCCTGCCGCATGGGCTGACACTCGTCCCGCGGGTGCCGCGTACGTTTTCGCATGACCGTCGCCACCCTCCTGCTCGTCGCCGCCGTGCTCGCCGGGCTCGCCCTCGTCGCCCTCGGCCTGCCCGGGCTCTGGCTCATGATCTTCGCCGGCGTCGGCCACCGGCTGCTGGTCTCGCCGCCCACGCTCTCGTGGGGGACGCTCGCCCTCTGTGCCGCCATCGCGGCGGTGGCCGAGGTCGTCGAGTTCCGCACCTCCGCCGGCTACGCGCGCCGCTACGGCGGGTCGCGGCGTGCGTCGTGGGGGGCGATCGCGGGCGGGCTCGCCGGGGCGATGCTCGGCGTCCCGGTGCCGGTGATCGGCTCCGTGATCGGCGCCTTCGCGGGGGCCTTCGCCGGCGCGCTGGTGGCCGAGTACACGCTCGAGAAGGACGCCCTCAAGGCGCGCCAGGTGGCGATGGGGGCGATGATCGGCCGCGCCGTCGCCACCGCGCAGAAGGCGATGCTGGGGCTCGTGGTCGGCGTCTGGCTCGTGGCCGCGGCGTGGGCCTGACGCCGTGTGGGGCATCGCCGGTCGCCCCGGCGCACCGCCCCGCGTAGATTCCACCAACGCCTCGGGCACCCCGCCCGGGGCGTTTCGCGTTCGCGGGCGCGCCGGGCCTCGGGCTCCGGTCGGCGACCCGGCGCGATCCCGGTCCCGAGATCCATTCGCCGGCACTTCCTCCCCCCGGAGCCCCGTGCCGGAGCGAGCGCGCTGATGTTCGATTCGACCCGACGCACCGTGGTGGTGGTCGGCGCCCAGTGGGGCGACGAAGGGAAGGGGAAGCTGGTCGACGTGCTCGCCGAGCGCGCCGACTGGGTCGTCCGCTACCAGGGCGGCGCCAACGCCGGCCACACCGTCTACGTGGGCGAGAAGAAGTACGTCCTGCACCAGATCCCGAGCGGGATCCTGCATCCCGGTGTGCGCTGCGCGATCGGCAACGGCGTCGTGCTCGACCCCGAGACGCTCTTCCGCGAGATCGACACGCTGGTCGCCGATGGCGTGGACGTGAGCGGGCGGCTCTACGTGAGCGAGCGCGCGCACATGGTGCTCCCGTACCACAAGCTCGTCGACGGCGAGAGCGCGAGCAGCAAGGCGATCGGCACGACCGGGCGCGGCATCGGCCCCACGTACGAGGACAAGGCGGGGCGCCGCGGCGTGCGCGTGCTCGACCTGCGCAACCCGGCGCGGCTGCGCACGCTCGTCGAGGCCGGCGTCGCCCATGCCAACGGGCGTCTCGCCGCCAGCGGGAGCGACAAGCGGGTCACCGTCGACGACACGCTCGCCCGCCTCGAGGCGCTCGCGCCGCGACTCCTCGCGCTGGCCGAGGACACCGGGCTGGTGGTGCATCGCGCACTGAAGAGCGGCGCCGCGGTGCTGCTCGAGGGGGCGCAGGGCTCGCTGCTCGACATCGATCACGGCACCTATCCGTTCGTCACCAGCAGCAACACCACGGCCGGCGGCGCGGCGATCGGCGCCGGCATCGCCCCCACGGCGCTGCACGGCATCCTCGGCGTGGTGAAGGCGTACACCACGCGCGTCGGCAACGGACCGCTCCCGACCGAGTTCCCCGAGCCGATGCAGACCGAGATGCGCACGCTCGGCAACGAGTTCGGCGCGACCACCGGGCGCGCGCGGCGCTGCGGCTGGTTCGACGGCGTGGTGGTGCGCTTCGCGGCGCGCGTGAACGGGCTCACCGATCTCGCGGTGACCAAGCTCGACGTGCTCGACACGCTCGATCGCCTCGCGATCTGCACCGGCTACGAGGTCGACGGCACGCTGCACACCGAGTTCCCGGGCGACCTCTCGCTGCTCGAGCATGCGACGCCGCGCTACGAGTGGTTCGACGGCTGGAAGCGCCCCACCGGCGACGTGCGCACGCTCGACGGGCTCCCGCGCGAGGCGCGCGTCTACCTCGACCGCATCGAGGCGCTCGTGGAGACGCCGATCACCTACGTGAGCGTCGGCACGCGCCGCGACCAGATCATCGGTCTCGAGGAGGCAGTGGCGGCGTGACCGTCGAGCGGGTCGACGTGGCGATCGTCGGCGCCGGGCCGTGCGGGCTGGCGGCGGCGATCGCCTGCGGGCGGCAGGGGCTGCGCACGGTGGTGCTGGAGCGCGACTGCCTGGTGAGCGGGATCGCGAGCTATCCCGTGGACATGACCTTCTTCAGCACCGCCGAGCGGCTGTCGATCGGCGACGTGCCGTTCGTGGTGTCGTCGGCCAAGCCGACCCGGCGCGATGCGCTCGCGTACTACCGCGCCGTCACACGCCACTTCGCGCTCGACGTGCGGCAGTTCACCACCGTGCACGACCTCGTGCGCGGCGAGCGCGGCTGGCGACTGCACGCCGAGTCGCGTGCGCACGGCAGCCAGCCGATCGACGCGGCGCACGTGATCGTCGCGACCGGCTACTTCGGCCGTCCGAACCGCCTGGGCGTGCCGGGCGAGACGCTCCCGCACGTGTCGCACCGCTTCACCGAGGGGCATGCCGGCTTCGACCAGGACGTGGTGGTGGTCGGCGGGGCGAACAGCGCGGTCGATGCGGCGCTCGAACTGCATCGGGCCGGCGCGCGCGTGACGCTCGTCCATTTCGAGGCGACGCTCGACCCCAAGGTGAAGCCGTGGGTGCGCCCCGACATCGAGGCCCGGCTGCGCGAGGGGGCGATCCGCGGCGTCTTCGAGGCGCGCGTGACGGCGATCGCCCCCGATCACGTGACGGTGACGACGCCGCGCGGCAGCGAGCGCATCGCCGCGACGCAGGTCCACACGATGCTCGGCTATCTCCCCGAGAGCGGGCTGCTGGCGCAGGCCGGCGTGCCGATCGACGCCGACACGGGGGTGCCGGCCCACGATCCGGCGACGATGGCGACGCCGGTTCCCGGGCTCTTTCTCGCAGGGGTGCTGGCGAGCGGCTTCGACGCCAACCGGACGTTCATCGAGAACGGGCGCCATCACGGCGAGCTGATCGCGGCGGCGATCACCACACGCACCGCAGCGCGCTGATCGCACGGCGCGACGGTTGCACCGTGCGAGGGCATCGTCCGCGGTGCACGCCGCGGCCTTCCGTCACGCGCCGTCGCCGTCCGCCATGCCCAAGCCGTTGCCCGCCGCCCCGCGCATCATCCCCGAGCGGCGCATGCCGCGCGCCCTGCCGCCGCGCGACGTCGACGTGGTCGTCGTCGGCGCCGGGCCCTGCGGCCTCTCCGCCGCCATCGCCGTGCAGGAGACGGGGCACAGCGTGCGCGTCTACGATCGCGGCTGCATCGTGGCCGGGATCGCGAGCTATCCGGTCGACATGGCCTTCTTCAGCAGCGCCGACCGCATCAGCATCGGCGGCGTGCCGTTCGCCATCCCCGGACCCAAGCCGACGCGCCGCGAGGCGCTCGCCTACTACCGCACCGTCGCCGATCATCATCGCCTGGTGGTGCGCACCTTCGAGCCGGTGGAGCACGTGGAGCAGCTCGACGACTGGGCGTGGCGCGTGCACTCGCGCGCGCCGGATGGCGAGCCGCGCGTGATCGACAGCGCCGCCGTGGTGGTGGCGACCGGCTACTTCGGGCGCCCCAACCGGCTTGGCGTGCCGGGCGACACGCTCCCGCACGTGACGCACCGCTTCATCGAGGGGCACGTGGGGTGGGACAACGACGTGGTGGTGGTCGGCGGCGGGAACAGCGCCGTCGACGCCGCGCTGGAGCTGCAGCGGGCGGGGGCGCGCGTCACGATCGTCCACTTCGGCGACGACATCGACGATGGCGTGAAGCCGTGGGTGAAGCCCGAGATCCAGGGGCGGTTGCGGCGCGGCGACATCCGTGCCCGCTTCGGGGCGCGCATCACGCGCATCCATCCGGCGCACGTCGACCTCGACGACGGTGGGCCGGCGGTGCGTGCGACGCAGGTGTACCTCATGACCGGCTACCAGCCCGAGTGCGGCCTCCTCGAGCAGGCGGGGGTGGGGATCGATCGCGACAGCGGCGTCCCCGACCACGATCCGCGCACGATGGAGACGACGCGCCCCGGGCTCTTCATGGCCGGCGTGCTCGCGTCGGGGTACGCGGCCAATCGCACCTTCATCGAGACCGGGCGCTTCCACGGCGACCTGATCGCCGTGCGCATCGCCGAGGTGCTGGGCGCCGAACGCCGACGCCGGCGGGCGTAGCGCGCGGACACGCGGACGGCGCTGCCGCTGGCGGGCGGCGATAGATTGGCGGGACACGACGCACGCCATCCAGTCGCGGACGACGCCGCGGCATCCAGGCGTGCGCCCAGCCAGTCCGCTCATGCCCGCCAGCACGCACCCCGAGGTGATGGACAAGCTCGTGTCGCTCGCCAAGCGACGCGGCTTCATCTTCCAGAGCTCCGAGATCTACGGCGGCGCCGGCTCGGTGTGGGACTACGGTCCGCTCGGCGTCGAGCTCAAGAAGAACCTCAAGGACCTCTGGTGGCGCGCGATGGTGCGCCAGCGCGACGACATCGAGGGGCTCGACGCGGCGATCCTCATGCACCCGCGCACGTGGGAGGCGAGCGGGCACGTCGCCGGCTTCACCGATCCGCTGGTGGACTGCAAGGCGTGCAAGGGGCGCTTCCGCGCCGACAAGCTCGAGGATGCGCGCTGCCCGCAGAAGCCGAGCAAGCAGCCGGGCCAGCACGAGACGTGTCAGCTCACCGAGCCGCGGCTCTTCAACCTGATGTTCAAGACGTTCATGGGGCCCGTGGAGGAGAGCGCGGCCACGGTCTACCTGCGCCCCGAGACGGCGCAGGGGATCTTCGTGAACTTCCTGAACGTGCAGCAGTCGAGCCGGCAGAAGGTCCCGTTCGGCATCGCGCAGATCGGCAAGGCGTTCCGGAACGAGATCACGCCGGGGAACTTCATCTTCCGCACGCGCGAGTTCGAGCAGATGGAGATGCAGTTCTTCGTCGAGCCGGGCACCGACATGGAGTGGTTCGAGCAGTGGCGCGCCGCGCGCTGGGCGTGGCACCTCTCGCTCGGGCTGCGCGAGGACCGGCTGCGCTGGCACCAGCACGAGGCCGGCGAGCTCGCGCACTACGCGCGCGCCGCCTACGACGTGACCTTCGACTTCGGTGGCTCGCTCGGCTTCCAGGAGATCGAGGGGATCCACAACCGGAGCGACTTCGACCTCACGCAGCACCAGCAGTTCAGCGGCAAGAAGCTCGAGTACTTCGATGCGGTGGGGAACAAGCGCTACGTCCCCTACGTGATCGAGACGTCGGTGGGGGCCGATCGCACCACGCTCGCGGTGCTCGTGAACGGCTATCGCGAGGAGGCGGTGCCGGGCGAGGACGAGGGGCGCGTGGTGCTCGGGCTGCACCCGTCATTGGCGCCGGTGAAGGCGGGGGTCTTCCCGCTCACCAAGAAGGACGGGCAGCCGGAGATGGCGCATGCCCTCGCGCGGGAGCTGCGCGCCGCCTTCCCGGTGGACGTCGACGAGTCGGGGAGCATCGGCAAGCGCTACCGTCGCCAGGACGAGGTCGGGACGCCGTGGTGCATCACCGTCGACGGACAGTCGACCACCGACCAGACGGTGACGATCCGCGACCGCGACACGCTGCAGCAGGTGCGTGTCGCGGCGGGGCAGGTGAAGGGGTGGCTGCTCGAGCGGCTGCACGGCTGAGCATGGCGGCCGACGAGGCGGCGGCCGACGCCCGCTGCACCATCGCCTGTCGCGCGAACGGCCCGCTGCTCGTGCGCGGGCCGTTCCGCCTCGTCGACGCCGAGGGACGCGTGGTCTTCGCCGGCACGGCGCGCGCGCTCTGCCGCTGCGGCGCGAGCCGCGAGCTCCCGTTCTGCGACGGCACGCATCATGTGATCGGCTTCCGCGCCGATTGATCCGCGTCGCTCGGCGCGTGCGCGGTCGATCCCCTGCGACCGACGCGCGATGCCCGATTTCGGTCGTTCCCCGCCATCCGGAGCCCGTTGCATGCCCACCCGTCCCACCGCGCTCGTGACCGGCGCCTCGCGCGGCATCGGCCGTGCGATCGCCCTCGAGCTCGCGTCCACGCACGACCTCGTCGTCGTCGCCCGCACCGCCCGCGACCTCTGGACGCTCGCCGACGAGGCCACGCGCCGCGGCGCGCAGGTCACGCCGATCGAGTGCGACATCACCGATCCGGCGGCCGTCGATCGCGAGCTCGACGCCGTGGACTGCGACGTGCTGGTGAACAACGCCGGCGTGGCGGTGCTCAAGCCCTTCCTGCAGCTCACGCCCGACGAGTGGCACCGGATGGTCGACGTGAACGTGAACGCGCTCTACCACGTGACGCGCGCGGTGCTCCCGGGGATGGTCGAGCGCGGGCGCGGGCACGTGATCACGATCTCGTCGACCGCGGCGCGCAACACCTTCGTGAACGGGTCGTGCTACGTGGGGACCAAGCACTTCGTGCGCGGCTTCTGCGAGTGCCTGATGCTCGAGGTGCGCGACAGCGGCGTCAAGGTGAGCATGATCAACCCCGGCTCGGTGGCCACGGAGCTCTTCCCGGCCGGCACCGACACCAGCTGGATGATCACGCCCGAGGACGTGGCGCTCGCGGTGCGGCACCAGGTCGACACGCCGCCGCACCTGCTCCAGTACTCGGTGGAGGTGCGCCCGCTCACGCCGAAGCGCCGTCGCGACGGCAGCGCGCGCTGACGCGCACCGCGCCACCCGCGCCCCCCGCGCCCCCGGTGCCTGGCACCGGGGGCGCGGTGCGCCCGAGATCGCTTGTGCGCGACGCCGCTGCGCACTCGGGTGGCCGGCGCGCCACCTCCATCGGGGCGCACCCCTGTCAGTGGCTTAATCTTTCGACCATTCTTGGCCGCGTCCGCCACACGGGGATGCATGCGAAGCACTGAGGCGCTGGCAGCGGCGCTGGGGGAGCGGTACGTCCTGCACGAGTCCATCGGGCAGGGCGGCATGGCCGTCGTCTACCGCGCCACCGACCGGCGCCACGCGCGCGACGTGGCGGTCAAGGTGCTCAAGGACGACGACACGAGCCCGCACGCCGCCGATCGTTTCCGGCGCGAGATCGAGCTCGCCGCGCGGCTCACCCATCCCCACATCCTCCCCGTCCACGACTCGGGGGCGCACGAGCAGCTCCGCTGGTACGTGATGCCGCTCATCCGCGGCGCCTCGCTCCGCGCCCGCCTCGACGACGGCGCGCTGGCCACCCACGAGGCGCTGCGCATCGCGCAGGAGGTGGCCGAGGCGCTCGCCTTCGCCCACGCGCACGCCGTCGTGCACCGCGACGTGAAGCCCGAGAACATCCTCCTTGAGGAGGGGCACGCCGTGCTCGGCGACTTCGGCGTGGCGCGCCTCGTCGATGGAATCCGCAAGAGCTCGTGGACGAAGACGGGCCACGTCGTGGGGACGCCGGCCTACATGAGCCCCGAGCAGGGCACGGGGGAGCACGAGGTCACGGGAGCGAGCGACGTGTACGCGTTGGGGTGCGTGCTGTACGAGATGCTGGCGGGCGCCCCGCCGTTCGGGCGCGGCCCGCACGCCCTCGTCCTCCTGCGCCACGTGAACGATCCGCCCCCGTCGCTCCTGCAGCGCACCGGGATCCCGGCCGGGATCGACGCGCTCGTGCAGCGGATGCTCGACAAGAATCCGCTCCGCCGCCCCACCGCCGCCGACGCCGCCCACGAACTCGACGACCTGCGCGCCTTCTCGCGGAGCGGGAGCGTGGCGGTCGCCCCCGCGCGCCCGCGCCCCGTCGCCGCCCGCCGCTCGTGGGCCATGGCGGCCTTCGGGGCGACGCTCGCCGTGGCGGCGACGATCGTGGGCGTCGAGACGTGGCGCTCGCGCCGTGCCGCCGCCGAGACGGTCGAGCCGATGGCGGTGGATCTCGCGGCCGTCGATGCGCCGTCGCGCGGATGGGTGGTGGTGGGCGACTTCGACGCCGGCACCGCCGACACCGCGCTCGCCCGCGCGGTGCGCGAGCTGGTGCGCGCGAGCCTCGAGGAGTCGCGCGTGGCGCGCGGCCTGAGCGCGCTCGACATGCGGCGCGTCGCGCGCGCCGCGGGGTGGCCCGACACCGCACGCATCACCCCCGTGCGCGCGGTCGAGGCGGCGAAGCGCTACGGCGTCCCCGCCGCGATCACCGGCACCGTCGGCAACCTCGGCCCGGCGATCAGCATCTCGCTCGACGTCCTCGCCAGCAGTGACGGCCGCTCGCTCGTGACGCTCGCCGAGCGCGGGCCGCGCGACTCGATCGTCTCGCTCGTCGATCGCCTCGGCCGCAGGCTGCAGCAGGCGGTGGGGGCGCGCGCCGAGGAGCTGCGCGGCGCGCGCCCGCTCTACGACGTCGCCACGCCGGCGCTCGATGCCTTCGACGAGTACGTGCGCGGTGTGGAGCTGAGCCGCGCCGGCCGCATCGAGGAGGGGACCGCGCTGCTGCGCCGTGCCGTGGCGCGCGACACCGCCTTCGCGGCCGCATGGGCGGCGCTCGCGACCAACTACGGCAACCTCGGGGTGCGCGACTCGACGGTCGCCATGCTGCAGCGCGCCCGCGCCTTCCCGCAGCGCCTCACCGACCTGCAGCGGCTGCGCCTCGATGCGGAAGTGGCGCTCAAGGTCGATGCCGACCCGGCGCGCGCGGTGCGCATCTACGACGAGGTGCTGGCGGTCGACAGCACCGCGCTCTCGGCGCGCAACAACCGCGGCAACGCGCGCCTCTACCTCGGCGACTACGCCGGCGCGCTCGACGACTTCGCCGCGGCCTGGCGCTTCAACCCGATCCGCAAGGAGACCGGGTGGACCGCGCTCTTCAACCAGGTGATCGCGCTCGCCGCGCTCGGTCGCCCCGACTCGATCGCCGCATTGCGCCCGCGCTTCACGGCCGAGCAGCAGCCGTTCGCGCTCATCGGCGAGGCGCTCGCACGACGTGACGGCGCGCTGGTGCGCCGCGTGGCCGACGAGCTGGCGGAGAGCGGACGCGTCTCGCCCACGCAGCTCTACGTCGGCCCGCTGGTGACCGCCGCGCGCGCCGGCGGGGCGTGCGCGATGGGGGAACTCACGCGCGCCGACTCGATCCTCGCCCGTGCCGCGGCCGACACCGGCTACAGCCGCACGCTCCGCCGCTGGTTCGTGCAGCAGCGCCTCGTGCTCGACGCGATCGCCCCGCAGGCACGGACGCGACTCGCCGTCACGATCGACACCACGCTCGCGGTCCATCGCTTCGCGAGCACGCTCCTCGGGAGCGATGCGCGCGTCAACGCGGTGCAGGGTGACGCGGTGGCCGCGCTCGCGGGCGCCGATCGCCGACGCGCGGGGCTGGCACCGGCGCTGGCGGCGGCGGCGCGCGTCGCACCGTCGCTCACGCCGACCGCGTATGCCGACACGCTGGTCGCGATCGCGCGTCGCGGCGACCCGACCGACGACACCGGCGGCGATCGCCCCATCGATGCCGTGGCGGTGGCCGCGGCGGTGCAGCAGCTTCGCGTGATCGGCGACAGCGCACGGGCGCGCACCCTCCTGCGCGAGGTCGCGCTCCGTCCGCGCACCGCCGTCACGCAGCTCCCCATGCACCTCTGCCTGCGGGCACTCGCGCAGTGAGGCGAGTGACGCGGTGTTCGTCCCGCACGACCGGCGCGCTCGCGCCCTGAGGCGCGCGTCGCCTCGCATCTTCCACTCCCCCGCCCACGAGAGCCGATGCCCGCGAAGAAGAAGGCCGCCACTCCCGCCGTGCGCCGCGGCGCCGCCCCGCCGCCCGTGAAGAAGCTCCCCGGGTCGATCCGCGACGGATCGGCCGCCCCACCGCCGGTCAAGCCGCCCACCGGCGACGTGCGCAATCCCACGCCGCGCGAGATCATCCCGCGCCTGCTGGTCGCGGGCGTCGTCGCGAAGAACGTCGGCAGCATGGAGGTGCCGCGCTTCGTGAGCGTCCTCGGCATCGCCTACTACGCCGCCGACGGCGTGACCGTCTCGGCGATGGCGCAGATCGCCTTCCAGATGAGCACCATGGTCGACACGCGCAACCGGGCGCCGATCACGCGCGCGACCTACGTCGGCGGCACCGTCTCGTCGCTCACCGGGCCGGCCGCGGCCACCGCCTGGGATGCGTTCATCACGCAGCCCAACGTCTTCTTCGAGGATCGCCTCGTCGCCGAGGGGCTCCTGCGCCTCGTGCAGGACGTCCTCTTCGGCACCGCCGAGAGCATCGTCGTCGGCGCGACCTGCACGCTCATGGACACGATGAACGGCGGCATGGGCGACCCGGGCCCGCACGCGATCGCCGCGGCGCGCTTCGCGGCGCTCGACAGCACCGGGAGCGAGCAGCCGCTCAGCACACCGCTCGTCTCGCTCGCGCTCGGCTGACCGGCGCGGCGGGCGCGGGGCGACGGGGGCGGGCGTGGCTATCTTCCGGCCATGACCGCCCCCGTCCGCACGCTCCAGGAAGCCGCCACCGCACTCGATGGCGCCGCGGTGCTCGCCCGCGCCGTCGACTTCTTCGCCAGCCAGAACGGCATCTACGCCGCCTTCCCCGAGAAGGAAGGCCCGACCTTCGTGGCGCTGCGCGGGCAGGGGAACGAGGAGCTCATCATCGGCGTGGCACCGCTCCCCGAGGGGACGCGCGTCACCGGGAGCTCCTACCTGTTCGACCAGCAGATCGCCCGCTTCCTCTCCACGCTCCCGCCGTACGTGGCGCCCCCCGAGCCGCCCGCGCTCGCCGAGGGCGACGCGAGCACGGCCGCGCCCTGATCGCCGCGCGGCGAGCGACCGGCGCCGGCTGCAACCTTCGGCCGGCCCGCGACGTACCCACCGCGTGAGCGCCCGCGCCCACGCCACCCGCACCGAGCCATGGCCCACTCGTCCGTTCCCGCCGGCACGACGCCGTTCGTGAACCAGCTCCGCACACCCGGCGCGCCGCTCGTCCTCGCGGGCGAGGGCGAGGCGACCATCGCCTTCCGCGTGCAGTTCCTCGACGCGTGGGACGCGATCGCGGTCGTCGCCTCGCCGCGCGAGTCGGTGGCGACGGTGAAGGCGCGCGCGCTGGCCGTGCTCGCCCCCGACGTGCAGTACCCGGACGACGTGCTCGTGAAGCTGCGCGGCCACGAGGTGCGCGACGAGCGCCGTGCGCTCGCCGACGCGGGCGTGCTCGACGGCTCCACGCTGCTCCTGCACTTCCGCAAGCGTCGTCCGCTCAAGTGAGCCGCACGTCGCGTCGCACGCCATGACGGCGCCACCCCGCACACAGGTCGCGCCCGCGAGCGACCTCGCCGCGCTCGTCCAGGGGGCGCAGCGGCTGCGCGCGCAGGTGGCGACGCGCGTGGTGGGGCAGGGCGAGGCGCTCGACGAGCTCCTGCTGGCGATCCTCGCGGGTGGCCATGCGCTCCTCGTCGGCGTGCCGGGGCTCGCGAAGACGCTCATGGTGCAGAGCGTCGCCGATGCCATGTCGCTCGAGTTCCGCCGCATCCAGTTCACGCCGGACCTGGTGCCGAGCGACATCACCGGCACCGAGCTGCTGGAGGAGGACACCGCGACGGGGCACCGCAGCTTCCGCTTCGTGCGCGGCCCCGTCTTCGCCAACATCGTCCTGGCCGACGAGATCAATCGCGCGCCGCCGCGCACGCAGGCCGCGCTGCTCGAGGCGATGCAGGAGCGTCGCGTGACCGCCGCCGGCGAGTCGATGCCGCTGCCCAACCCGTTCTTCGTGCTCGCCACGCAGAACCCGATCGAGCAGGAGGGGACCTACCCGCTCCCCGAGGCGCAGCTCGACCGCTTCCTCTTCCAGGTGCGCGTCGGCTATCCGGGCGAGGACGACGAGGTGGCGATCCTGCGCCAGACGACGGGCCGCGCGACGGCCGCGCTCGAGCCGGTGCTGGGCGCGCACGAGGTCCGCGCGCTGCAGCTCGCGGTGCGCGAGCTCCCCGCCGCCGAACCGGTGCTGCGCTACGCGGCGCAGCTCGTGCGCGCCTCGCGCCCGGGCGACGCGCGCACGCCGTCGCTCGTGCAGCGCTACGTGCGCTGGGGGGCCGGGCCGCGCGCGGGGCAGGCGCTGGTGCTCGGCGCCAAGGCGCACGCGCTGCTCGACGGGCGCCCGGTGCCCACGCCCGACGACGTGCGTCGTGTCGCGCTCCCGGTGCTGCGCCATCGCGTGCTCCCGAACTACGCGGCCGAGGCCGACGGCGTGGATGCCGACGCGATCGTGCGCGCGCTGCTCGACGCGGTGCCGCCGCCGCGGGGCGCGATCGCCGACTGAGCGCATGACGGCGCGGCGTGGCGAGAGCGCGACGAACGAGGCGACGCGCGCCGCGCACGAGTACGGCGCGCTCCTCGACGCCGTGCGCGGGATCCGCTGGCGCGCCGATCGCCGGCCGCCGCACGCCGTCACCGGCGCGCACGAGGCGCGACGCACCGCGCCGAGCATGGAGGTGATGGCGCATCGGCCGTACCGGCAGGGCGACGATCCGCGCCGCCTCGACTGGAAGCTGCTGGCGCGCACCGAGCGCGCGTACATCCGCCTCGCCCCCTCGTCGAGCATCGCGCCGACGCTGCTGGTGGTCGACGCGAGCGCGTCGATGGCGGCGCCGCCGGGCGGTGCGGGCAAGTGGCGCGTCGCGCGGCACGTGACGATCGGCGTGGCGGCGATCGCGCGCGCGGCCGGCGACCCGGTGGGGCTCGCGATCGCGCACGCCGACGCGTCGCTGCGCCTCGCCCCGCGCGGCCGCGGCGACGTGGTGCGCGAGCTGATGCGCGTGCTCGATGCGACCGCACCCGCCGGCGACGCCGCGTGCGCGCCGCTCCTCGCCCCGCAGCGTGCGGTCGCGCGCGTGGTGATCGTGAGCGACCTGCTCGGCGATGCCGACGCGATGCGCGCGGCGGCGGCGACGCTGGTGGCGCACGGGACCGAGCTGCACGTGGCGCACGTGGTGGCTGCCGGCGAGCGCGCACTCGCGATGGCGGGGGCGATCGCCGTCGATCCCGAGGATGATGGGCTGCGGCGGCCGCTCGCGCGCACGGCGGCACTCGCGCACGACGCGACCTTCGCCGCGTGGCGCGCCGAGGAGCGCGCGGCGTGGCAGCGGATCGGCGCGCGCTACCTCGAGGTCGACGATGCGCTCCCGGCGGCCACGTGGGTGCGGCGGCTGGCGGCGGCGCGCGATGCGACGGGACGCGAGCCGGCGTCGCCGGACGGTGCGGCGCCCGCGCGTGCGGCGGGCACGCCGGTGACCGTGGGACGCGCATGACGTGGCTCGCGCCGCTGCTGCTCGGGGTCGCCGGTGTGGCGGCGCTGGCGACGGTGCTCGCGCACCTGCTCGGCGCGCTTCCTCCCCGCCGGCGACCTCGATGCGCGGGCGCTCGTGCGCCGGCCGCGCGATCCCTGGCTCCTCGTGCTGCGGGTGCTCGTGCTGGCGCTGCTCGGCCTCGGGGCGGCGCAGTGCGTCCCGGCGGGCGAGTCGGTGCGCGTGCGGCGCGTGGTGCTGCTCGATGCGCGAGCGAGCGAGGGGGCGCGGATGGCGGCGGTGCGCGGGCTCGATGCGCGCGATGCGGTGATCGACTTCGACACGGCGGCGCGGGTGCAGTCGGTGGCGGCATGGCGCGCGGACAGCATGGCGCGGCGCGATCCGCCGGATGCGGATTCGCTGGCGCGCGCATGGCGGGATTCCGTCTCGCAGGCACGCCCGGCCAGCGCCGTGGGCAAGCGGTTCGTCTTCCCACCGCACCCACCCGTTCGTCTACCGCGCCGGTTCCTGCCTTCGCGGCTCGATGTCGCGCTCGCGGTGCTCGCCCGCATTCGCGATTCGCTCGCGCGTGATGCCGACACGCTCGCGTTCACCGTCGTCTCGCCGTTCCACGCCGATGCGGTGACCGCCGCCACCCGGCAGTTGCGCGCACTGCTACCGGAGCGACTCGCAATGGTGCGCGTCGCGAGTGCGGCGCCGGCGGGCGACACGACACCTGGCTCGATCACCATGCTGTACATGGCGCCAGCCCTACCGGACGACCCGGTGGCTGCGGGCATTGTGCCGCGCGTGCCGGGCGGCGCGCGCGTGACGCTGGGCCGCACCACGTTCGAAGACGGTCGCGACTCGACGGCCACGCGGATCCTGTGGATGCCAGCTCCGGATTCCGTCCGCGCCGATCTCGATGCCGTTCGCCTCGATGACGGAACCGTCTGGGTCGCGCCGCTCGCGCGCGGGCGTCGAGTCGAGCCGCCGCTCTTTCAGTGGACGAACGTGATCGCGTGGTGGCGCGACGGATCCCCTGCTGCGGTCGAGCTCCGCGGACCGCATGGCGGCTGCACTCGCTTCGTGGAGATCGGCCTTCCCTCGCGCGGCGACGCCGCCATCACGCCGGAGGCGCGTCACGCCATCGCGCGGCTGGCGCGCCCGTGCGACGCGCCGGTCCCCGTGCTGGACGATCGCGCGCTCGCGGCGCTCGCCGCCGCGCCCGGCGCACTCACCCCCGTGACACGCGCCACGCTCGTCACCACGCAACGCGCCGTGTGGGCGCCGTGGCTCGTCGGTGCAGCCGCGCTCCTCGCGGCTGTCGAGCCGCTGCTGCGCCGCCGCCTCACCGGTCGTCGCGAGGTGGCCGCGACCGACGCGTCGCCCGGCGACGAGGCGCTGACGCGATGACCGCCACGCCCTTCGAGCCATCGCCGCTCGCCACCGCGAGCAGCGCGTCGCCGCGCCCGTCGCCACGCGGGACGCTGCGCGACGATGCGTCCGATCCGCACGTGCAGCTCGCCGCGCTCGCACGCCTCCTCGGCCGCGCGCGCGCGCTGCGCCTCGTCGCCATCGCGCTCGCCTGGGCGCTGCTCCCGGTGCTCGTGCTCGCGCTCTCGCACATCGTGCTCGGCGTCCCCTCGCGCACCGGCGTGGCGATCGTCGCGATCGTCACCGGCGCGATCGGGATCGTGACGCCGATCCGTCGCGGCGCGCGCCAGCGCGTCACCGCCACCGATGCCGCGCTCTGGGTCGAACGCGCCGAGCCGCGGCTCCGCTATGCGCTCGTCACCCTCGCCGACGCGTCGCCCGCCGAGCGCGCCCGCCTCGAGCCGTTCGTGCGCGCGGTGCCCTGGCATGCGCCCGCCGCCACGATCGCGCGTGCGCGACTCCGCCAGTCGCTCACCATGCTCGGCGCGGCCGTGGCCGGCTTCGCGCTCGCGCTCTGGCCCTGGCGCGAACGCTCCGATGCCGGCGCGGCGATCATGCGCGGTGCACCCGTGCCGCCGTCGGCGATCGCCACGCTCCCGCCGGGCGCGGTCGCGATCACGGCGCGCCTCGTCCCGCCCGCGTACACGCGTGCCCCGGATCGACCGGTCGCGCTCGACGGCGGCGTGGTCGAGGCGATCGAGGGGACGCGCCTCGAGATCGAGGGCGCGGCCGGTGCGGCGCGCGTCGTGCTGCGCGTGCGCGAAGCCGGCGACACCGCGGGCGCACGTGCGGTGACGCTCGAGCGGAGCGACGAGGCGTGGCGCGCCGTCGTCCGCGTCGGCGCGCAGCCCGTCGCCGTCCTCCTTGCCGACGGCATCACCGAACGCTCGCTCACCATCGCCGCGCGGCCGGACAGCGTCCCCGAGGCCTCGCTCGACCTCCCGGCCACCGACGTGGTCACGCGCGACACCACCGCCACCATCGCGCTCCGCGGCCGCGCGCACGACGACATCGGCATCGCCGACGCACGCCTCGAGTGGATCCTCACCACCGGCGGCGGCGAGCAGTTCGCCGCGCGCACCGGCGTCCTCGGCGCGCGAACCGGCGCGCTCGACCGCGACGTCGCGGTGCAGGGAACACTCGACCTGGGCGCGCTGGGCGTGAAGCCGGGCGACGTGCTCCACGTGCGCCTCGCCGCGCGCGACGGCAACGCGGTGCGCGGCGCGCAGCTCGGCACCAGCGACACGCGCGTGATCCGCATCCCGCGCAGCGACGAGGGCGACTCGGTGGCCGTCGAGCAGCTCCCGCCGTCGCCGGTCGACACGAGCGTGATCAGCCAGCGCATGCTCCTCCTGCTCACCGAAAGGCTGGTCGCGCGACAGCGCACGCTCGCGCGCGACGCGGTCGTGGCGGAGTCGCGGCGGATCGGTGCACAGCAGGGGCGGCTGCGCCGACAGGTCGGGGCGGTGATCTTCATGCGCACCGGCGACACGCCCGGCGGCGAGCATGCGCACTTCGCCGGCGACGGCCACGACCACACCGCCAGCGAGCTCGCGCAGCTCCAGCAGCCGCGCACCCCCGAGGCGGTGCTCAAGGCGGCCGAACGGGCCACCGCGATCAACGCCACGCTCGACGATCACGGTGACGAGACGCCGGTGGTGGCGGTGAATCGCCCGCTGCTCGAGGCGTACAACGCGATGTGGGACGCGTCGCGTGCGCTCGACGGCGCCGAGCCGGCGTCGGCCATCGCGCCGATGCGCCGCGCGGTGGCCGCGATCCAGCGCGCGCGCGCGGCCGAGCGGCTCTACCTGCGCGGCGCACCGCCGGCGGTGCTCGTCGACATCGCGAAGATCCGCCTCACCGGCACCGACAGCGCACGCGCCGATGCGCGCACCCCGCTCCCGGCGCGCCCCGACGCCGGCGCGGCGCTCGCCACGCGTCTCGATCGCGCGCTCGTCCTCCTGGCGCGTGTGCCGCGCGCCGGCACCGACTCGCTGCGCCTCCTCCGCCTCGATGCGCTCGCGGCGCGCCCGGTGCTCGCCCGCGCACTCGACGATGCGCTGGGCGCACTCGCCACCGGCGCCGATGCGACGACCGCGCTGCAGCGGGCACGCCGTGCCGCGGCACTGGTGCCGGTGCGGGGTGATGCCACGCCGCTCTGGAGCACGGGAGCGCCATGACCGCGCGCGCGCACGGCGGGTCGCCGCTCGCCACGGGAGACCGCTTCACCTTCGCCACGGTGCAGTACGAGTCGGGCGACTGGGACTCGGCGCCGCTCGTGGCGGCCAACGTGATCGACGCCGTCGCGCGGTTCACGCGCATCGATGTCGCGCCGTCGGGCACGGTGGTGCCGCTCGCCTCCGAGGCGCTGCTGCGGCATCCGCTCGCCTTCCTCACCGGGCACCTGCCGGTGCGCTTCACGGCGGCCGAGCGCACCATGCTCGGGCGCTACCTCGATCGCGGCGGGCTCCTCTTCGTGGACGATCACAACCACGACGTCGATGGCCCCTTCCATCGCACCTGCACCGAGGAGCTGGCGCGCGTGACCGGCGCGCTGCGCCCGATCCCGAACACGCACGCGCTCTACCGCAGCTTCTTCCGCTTCGAGAACGGCCCGCCGAACACCTCGCACGAGCTCAATGGCTGGGGCGACAACCTCGTGCACGAGCAGCTCCTCGGCGCGGAGCGTGACGGGCGCCTGCGCGTGATCTACAGCAACAAGGACTACAGCTCGGAGTGGAGCTTCCACCCCGAGAACCGGAAGTTCCTGAGCGTCGACAACGTGCGGTTCGGCGTGAACCTCGTCGTCTATGCCCTCACGCGCTGACGCCGCGCCGCGGCGCACGCTGCCCACCATCGCCACCGCGTTGCAGGCGATCGGCGTGACCGCGGCGGCCGTGTGCGCATGGGCGCTCGCCACGCCCGCGTCGTCGCCGGTGCCCGCCGTGCGCGTGCGCGGCGACTCGCTGGTGCTCGACGCGCCGCTCGGCCGCATGCGCGATGCACTCGCGACGCTGGTCGCCGCCGCACCGGGCGAGACGCTGCAGGTGACGCTCGACGGCGCGCCCGCGCTGCGCGCGACGATGACGCTCCGCGCGCTCGCCGGCGCGGGCCATCCGCTCGCGCTGCGCACGGCGGCGCCGCTCCCGGCGATCGCCGTCGCCGCGCGACGCGTGGAGGGGCCCGCCGCATCGGCATCGCTCGTGGTCGCGGGCGACACGGGCACGATCGTCGCCATCGCCGATGCCGCCGGTGCGCTCGACAGCCTGCGCGCGCCGACGCTGCTGCGCGCGGCCTCGCTCGCGTCGCTGGTCGTGGCGCGCGCGCACGGCGTGCGGGCGACGGCGCCGGTGCACACCATCACCCCCGGCACACGCGTCCTCGTCGCCGGTCGCGCCGGGTGGGAGTCGCGCTTCGTGATCGCCGCGCTCGAGGAGGCGGGGTGGCAGGTCGATGCGCTGCTCGACGTCGCCCCCACCGTCGCGGTGCGGCAGGGGAGCACGCAGCTCGACAGTGCGCGTCACGCGGCGGTGATCGCGCTCGACGGGGCCGCGCCCGCGGTGCTGCGGGCGATCCCCGACTTCGTGCGCGGCGGTGGCGGCGCGGTGCTCGTCGGCTCGGCCGCCGCGAGCGGCGCGCTGCTTGGGGTTAGGGCGGGTGCGCCCGGTGCGCGCGTGCGTGGCGAGGCCGGCGCCGAGGCGAGCGAGGACGAGCCACGCCACGGGCTCGACCTGGTGCCGGTGGTGACGGGTGCGCGCGCCGTGCCGATCGAGTCGCGCGATGGCGCCATCGCGATCGCTGCCGCCCGACATGTCGCGGGACGGGTGGTGCAGGTGGGGTACGAGGACTCGTGGCGCTGGCGGATGGCCGGCGCCGACGATGCACCGGCCGCGCACCGTCGCTGGTGGTCGGCGCTCGTCGCGGGCGTGGCGCGCACGCCGCCGCTCGCCCACACGGTGCGTGACGTGCTGCATGACTCGCTCGACGCGGCACCCGTGGCGACGCTCGCCGCGACCATCGGCCTGCCGCGCGTGGTCGCTGCCCCCGTCGCACCCGCGCGCGCACCGTGGCGCCCCGAGCCGCGCCTCCTCGCCGTGATCGCGCTCCTGTCGCTCGCGGGGGCGTGGGTGCTCCGTCGGCTCGCGGGCGTCGCCTGATGCGCGCGGCATCGTCGCGACCGCCCACCGCGATTCGTGCGATGTCCGTGCGCCGCATATCGTTCCCGGCATCCGCGCCAGCCACGCCATGAGCCTCGCCTATCTCTCGCATTCCGACTGCGGTCGGCACGACACCGGCTGGAACCATGCCGAGCATGTCGGGCGGCTGCGTGCCATCCCGCGCGCGCTGCGGCACGACTTCGAGCTCTTCGATGCCATCCAGCATCGCGAGAGCCGGCACGCGACCGTCGACGAGCTCGCGCTCGCGCACGATGCGGCGTACGTGGCGCGCGTGCGCGACCTGGCGGCGGCTGGCGGCGGCGAGCTCGATCCCGACACGCGCGTGAGCGAGGGGTCGTGGGATGCCGCGACCGCCGCCACCGGCGCGGTGCTCGACGGCATCGACCTCGCGCTGAGCGGCGAGGCGACGCGCAGCTTCTGCGCGGTGCGCCCGCCCGGCCATCATGCGCTGCGCGATGCGGGGATGGGCTTCTGCCTCTTCGGCCACGTCGGCATCGGGGCGCTCTACGCGCGGCAGCGGCACGGGCTCGGGCGCGTGCTCGTCGTCGACTGGGACGTGCACCATGGCAACGGGACGCAGGCGCTCGTGGAGCACGATGCGGGGGTGCGCTTCGTGAGCATGCACCAGTGGCCCTGGTATCCGGGCACCGGGGCGGCCGACGATCGCGGGCCGCACGGCACCGTGTGGAACGTCCCCATGGGACCGAACCTCCCCCGCGCCCGCTACCTCGACGCGCTCGCCGCCGCCGTGCACGCCGCCACCGACGGCTGGACGCCGGAGCTCGTGCTCATCTCGGCCGGCTTCGACTGCCTGGCCGGCGATCCGCTCGGCGCCTTCACGCTCGAACTCGACGACGTGACGACGATGACACGGCTGCTCGTCGATGGCGCGGAGCGCTGGTGTGGTGGTCGCGTGGTGAGCTCCCTCGAGGGTGGCTACGACCCGGTGCGCCTGGGCGAGGCGTGCGTGACGCACCTGCGCGCGCTGCGGTGAGTGTGCACCGGCCGCGCTAACTTGTCCGACATGCCGTCACGCGACGAGGGACGCCCCGCATGAGTCCACGCGGCCCCAAGGGGCGACCGCGCCTGCGCTTCGGCGTGCCGCGCGCGCGACGCGGCGAGGGGCGCCGCGAGCGTGCTGCGGCGTCGGCCCCTCCCAACGGTGCGTCGGCGGATGGCACGTCGACGCCGGGACAGGAGGCCGTCGAGCCGCGGCCGCGTCCCGTGCCGTCGAGCGTCCCGCGGATCTTCCTGCACCGACCGGGCCAGGGGCTCGAGTGCACGATGCACCCGTCCGACCTTCGCGCGGTCGTGCGCGACCCGGGTGACGCGCGCCTCTGGGTCGACATCGACACGTCGAGCCGGCACCAGGTCGCGCTCCTCGAGAAGGTCTTCGACATGCACCCGCTGGCCGTCGAGGACTGCCTCAACCCGCAGAGCCGCGTGAAGATCGACGAGTACAAGTCGGGGCTCTTCGTGATCGTGCGCGGGCTGCGCTTCTGCGACGACACCGACGATCCGTACGACGTCGAGACCTTCAACCTCGCCTGCTGGCTCTCGCGCACGCTCCTCGTCACCACGCATTACGGCCCCACCGAGGTGATCGACGAGGTGGCGGCGCGCGTGCAGGCCAATCCCGAGCTCCTCGACCGCGGCGTCGAGCGCCTCATGCACGAGATGCTCGACCAGGCGGTCGACGCGTACTTCCCCGTGCTCGAGCGGCTCGACGACTTCCTCGACGGGATCGAGGAGCGCATCTACCAGCGCTTCGACCAGGACTCGCTGGCCGACGTCTTCGCCGTCAAGCGCCTCGTGCTCGCCATGCGCCGCCACCTCGCGCCGCAGCGCGACGTCTTCAACGCGCTGTCGTCGCGCCCCACGCCCTGGCTCACCCCCGAGACGCAGCTCTACTACCGCGACGTCTACGACCACGTCCTCCGCATCAACGACGGCATCGACATGTACCGCGAGCTCCTGAGCAACGTCATGGACTCGTACCTGTCGCAGGTCTCCAACCGCCTGGGCCAGGTGACGAAGGGGCTGAGCGTGATCGCGACGCTCAGCGTCCCGTTCGTGGTGGTGAGCGGGATGTGGGGGATGAACTTCGAGCGGATCCCGCTCTCGCACTCGCCCTACGGCTTCTGGATCATGCTCGCACTGCAGCTCGGCCTCGGCGCCGGCCTCGTCTGGCTCCTGCGGCGCTGGGAGCTCCTGTGACCCCGTCGGCGCCGACGCCCGTCGGCAGCGCCCCGGTGCGCGCCGCCCTCCGGCTCGTGGGGATCGTCCACGCGCGCGACGCCGAGCGGATCGCCGTCGAGCGCCCCGCGCTGCACCTGATCACCTTCCGTGAGATCGCGGTCGTGGCGCGGCCGTCCACCAGTCGTCCGGGTGCCGACGACGCCACCTACCTGCAGCATCACGAGGACGTGGCGGCGCTGGCCGCGGCGGGTTCGGTCGTGCCGGCGCCCCCCTGCACCCAGTTCCGGTCGGCGGGGGCGCTCTCCCAGTGGCTCGAGCTCCACGCCAGCGCCCTCGCCGAGGCGCTCGCCCACGTCGACGGGCGCACCATGGCCCGCGTGACGGCCCGTCGCGACCTGGCCGGGGCGAGCTCCGATCCGGCCGTCCTCCCCCCGTCGGCGGCCGCGGCCGAATCGTTCCGCATCCTCCGTCGTCATGCTGTGGCGGCGGTCCCGATCACGGGGGGCGCGGTCGGCGACGGCACCACCATCGCCACCGAGGCCTTTCTCGTGGAGCGGGGTCGGTGGGACGCCTTCGCGGCCGAGGTGGCCGCCGAGGACGAGCGGTCCCCCGGCCTGGTCCTCCGCCTCACCGGCCCCTGGCCCCCCTATGATTTCGTGAAGCTGCAGTTCACCGCCTGACCCCACCCGGCATGTTCTGTCCCGACTGCGGCACCTGGAACCGCGCCGCCGCGCCGCGCTGCGTGCGCTGCGGCGTCGCGCTCCCCGACGTCGCCGCGCCCCCGGCCGATGTCCCCGACAGCGAGATCGGCGCGCTCCGGCGCGCCACCGGTGGCCGCTACGCGATCGTGCGGCGGCTGGCCTCGGGCGGGATGGCGCACGTCTACGAGGCGCGCCACGTCGCGCTCGGCCGGCGGGTGGTGATCAAGGTCCTCTACAGCCATCTCGCGCGCGACCCGGAGATGCGCGAGCGCTTCCGCCGCGAGGCCGAGGCGGCGAGCCGGCTCACGCACCCGCACGTCTGCGCGATCCTCGACGCGGGCACGACGACCGACAGCACCTTCGTCGTGCTCCCGTTCCTCGCCGGCGGCTCGCTCGCCGATCGCCTCGCGCGGCATCGCACCGTGAACCCGGTGGAGAGCGCGGCGATCGTGGCGCAGGTGGCGGCGGGGCTCGACCACGCGCACCGGCACGGGATCGTGCACCGCGACGTGAAGCCCGACAACGTCCTCTTCGACGCCGACGGCGCCGCCTGCATCACCGACTTCGGCATCGCCACCGCGGGCTTCCACCAGCGCCTCACCGGCGAGGGGCGCGCGATGGGGACGCCGCACTACATGTCGCCCGAGCAGGCGATGGGGAAGGCGGTCGATGGGCGCAGCGACGTCTACGCCTGCGGCGTGATGCTCTACGAGATGATCGCCGGTACGCCGCCGTTCGATGGCGACGACTCGTACGCCGTGGGCTACAAGCACGTGCACGAGCAGCCCGTCCCGATCGACGTGGCCGCCCCCGCGATCCCGCCCGCGCTCGCGCTGATCACCATGAAGTGCCTGCAGAAGAGCGCCGGCGACCGCTACCAGCGCGGCCTCGACCTCGCCGACGCGCTCCTCCGCTT
>JALOPO010000554.1 GCA_025453855.1 Gemmatimonadaceae bacterium | reverse complement strand
CAACATCATGACGGCCGAGGATCCCGTGGAGTACAATCTGTTCGGGATCAACCAGGTGCAGGTGCGGACCGAGATCGGGATGACCTTCGCGGCGGCGCTGAAGGCGTTCCTGCGGCAGGATCCGAACGTGATCATGGTCGGCGAGATCCGCGACCTCGAGACGGGCGGCATCGCGATCAAGGCGGCGTTGACGGGGCATCTCGTGCTGTCGACGCTGCACACCAATTCGGCGCCCGAGACGGTGACGCGTCTGCTGGACATGGGGCTCGAGCCGTTCAACGTGGCGTCGGCGCTCAACCTCGTGCTGGCGCAGCGTCTGGTCCGGCGCGTCTGCTCCAAGTGCCGCGAGAAGTACGTGCCGAGTGCCGAGGAGTTGGCGGGGGCCAAGGTGACCCCGTCGACGACCTTGCGGCAGTTGCGGTTCATGCAGGAGCAGCTCGACGGGGCCAAGCGCGGGGCGCAGCCCGACGTGGCGCCGGCGCTGGCGGCGGCGACGCTCGACACCCCGATCTCGGCGCTGACCTTCGTGCGGGGTGCCGGGTGCGAGGCGTGCGGCGGCACCGGCTACAAGGGGCGTCAGGGTGTCTACGAGGTCATGAACATGACCTCCGAGATCCGGAAGCTGATCATCCAGAACGCGGGCGCCACGGAGCTCAAGGAGCAGGCGATCGCGGAGGGGATGTTGACGCTCCGCATGGACGGCTGGCTCAAGGTGCTGCGCGGCATCACCACGCTCGAGCAGGTCGTTCGCGAGACGGCGGCGTGACGCCGCCGCGGTTCCGACCGTCTCCCCATGCGCGGCGCGTGCCGCGTTCCGTGATGCGGCCAGCCGCCGGCGTGCCGGGGGCGGGGCCGGGCGGGGCGCCGGCGCAGCCGCCGCTCAACCTGCGGACCCTGCTCGAGGAGGTGATCGAGCGGGACGGGTCGGACCTGCACATCACGACCGGCGAGCGGCCGATGCTGCGCATCGACGGCGACATCGTGCCGAGCCGGCAGCAGCAGGTGCTGATGGGGCGCGACACGTATTCGGTGTTGACCGAGGCGCAGAAGAAGCGGTTCGAGACCGACGACGAGCTCGATTTCAGCTTCGGCGTGTCGGGGTTGGCGCGGTTCCGCGGCAACATGTTCAAGCAGCGCGGGCAGGTGTCGCTGGTGGTGCGTCGGATTCCGGTGACCATTCCGACGGCCGAGGAGCTGCGGTTGCCGCCGGCGGTGGTGCGGTTCGCCGACAAGCCGCGCGGGCTGGTGCTGGTGACGGGGCCGACCGGGTCGGGCAAGAGCACGACGCTGGCGGCGCTGATCGACAAGGTGAACCGGGAGCAGCAGGCGCACATCCTCACGGTCGAGGATCCGATCGAGTTCGTGCACAAGCACCAGCAGTCGATCGTGAACCAGCGCGAGGTGGGGACCGACACGCGGAGCTTCGCGGCGGCGCTCAAGTATGCGCTCCGGCAGGATCCCGACGTGATCCTGGTGGGCGAGCTGCGCGATCTCGAGACGATCCAGGCGGCGATCACGATCGCCGAGACGGGGCATCTGTGCTTCGCGACGTTGCACACGAACAGTGCGGCGGAGGCGGTGAACCGGATCATCGACGTCTTTCCGAGCCATCAGCAGGCGCAGGTGCGGGCGCAGCTGGCCTTCTCGCTCGAGGGGATCATCACGCAGACCCTGTTGCCGAAGGCGAACGGGCGTGGTCGGTCGATGGCGTGCGAGGTGCTGGTGATGACGCCGGCGATCCGGGCGCAGATCCGGGACGACAAGGTGCATCAGATCTACAGTTCGATGCAGGCCGGGAAGAAGTACGGCATGCAGACGATGAACGACGCGCTCTACCAGCTGGTGGTGGCGCGCGAGGTGGCCGAGGAGGAGGCGGTGCGGGCGAGTCACGACCCGGTCGAGCTCCTGCGCATGCTCGGTCGCCCCGTCCCGGCGGGCTTGGGCCCGTCGGGGAGCTGATCGGGACCCCGGAGAGGACCAGGCGACGATGCCGACGTTCACGTACACCGCCCGCACCGTGGGCGGCGAGCTGAAGACCGCGACCATCGAGGCGCGCACGCGCGACGAGGTGGTCCTGATGCTGCGCAAGCAGCGCCTGAGCGTGGTGAAGGTGGACGCCGAGAAGCCGGCGCCGCGCATGGGCGGGATCAAGATGCGCGACATCGTGGTCTTCACGCGCCAGTTCAGCACGATGATCAACGCCGGTCTGCCGGTGGTGCAGGCGCTCGACATCCTCTCGCGCCAGTCGGAGAACAAGGCGTTGGCGGCGACGACGAAGGAGGTCGTCTTCGACGTCGAGAGCGGGACGACGATCGCGGACGCGCTGCGGAAGCGGCCGAAGGCGTTCAACGAGCTGTACTGCAACATGGTCGCGGCCGGCGAGGCGGGCGGCATCCTGGACACGATCCTGATGCGTCTGGCGACCTTCATCGAGAAGACCGATGCCCTCGTCCGCAAGGTGAAGGGGGCGATGATCTATCCGGGCGTGATCATCTCGGTGGCGGCGAGCGCGATCCTGATCCTGCTG
>JALOPO010000113.1 GCA_025453855.1 Gemmatimonadaceae bacterium | reverse complement strand
TCGAGCACCTTCGTCCACGGGCGGATCCACTCCAGCTCGGCGGCCTGCCGCGCCCAGAAGGCCTCGGGGTCGCGGGCCGCCTCGTCGTACAGGGCGCGCGTGTTCACCGCCGCCTGTCGTCGGAACGGCTCCGGCGGGGCGAAGCGACGATTCTCGGTGAGGAGCGCGCTGATCTCGGTCATGCGTGGACTCGGCGGAAGGGAACGACGACGGGAGCACGGCGCGGGGCGCCGGCGGCCGGTACGGCGTGGGCACCAGTCTGCCGGTGCGCGCGGACAGCGGCAACGGGGAGCGCCCCGCCAGACTGTGGGGGAATCCGGTCGCGCGCACGGCACGCGTGCGAGCGCCGACGCAGCTCGCGCGTCCGCGCGAGCACGTGACGCATGGCCCTGTCCCCCGGCAGCGGGCCGGGCTACCGTTCGCGCGCCATGCCCCTCCGCGCGTCGCTCACCCCGGATCACCGTCCGTCGCCCGTGGTGGCGGTGGACGCACTCGGGCGACGCTACGGCGTGCGGCGCGCGCTCGGCGACGTGTCGCTGGCGGTGCACGCGGGCGAGTGCCTGGCGCTCTTCGGCCCCAACGGCGCCGGCAAGACGACGCTCCTCCGCTCGCTGGCGGGGCTGCTGCGTCCGTCGTCGGGCGAGGTGCGGCTGCATGGCGAGCGCCTGCCGGGGACGCCGGCCACGCGGGCCCGCGTGGGGCTGCTCAGCCACCACAGCATGCTCTACGACGCGCTCACGGTGCGCGAGAACGTCGCCTTCGCGGCGGCACTGCACGGCATGGGCGACGAGGACCCGGCGATCGACGCGACGCTCGCGCGCCTCGACCTCGCCGCGCGCGCGCTGGTGCCGGTTCGCGCGCTGAGCCGCGGCTGGCAGCAGCGCACGAGCATCGCCCGCGCGATCGTGCACGGGCCGTCGCTGGTGCTGCTCGACGAGCCGTACACGGGGCTCGACGTGGCCGGTGCGCGCGCGCTCACCGCGCTCCTGCGCACGCTTCGCGACGAGGGGCGGGCGCTGGTGCTCGTGACGCACGACGTCAACGAGGGGCTCGAGCTGGCGACGCACGCCGCGGTGCTCGTCGACGGGCGGCTGGTGCTGCACGAGCCGGTCGCGGCGCGCGACGCGAGCGCCTTCGCCGATCGCTACCGTCGCCTCACGCTCGGCGAGGCGGCGTGAGCGCCCCGCCCATCGACGAGGCGGCGCCCGCGGCGAGGCCGGCCGACACGGCCGACGACGCTCGCGCGCGGCGTCGTGCGCCATCGACGCTCGCCGTGGCGTGGCGGCTGGCGCGCAAGGACCTCGCGATCGAGTACCGCACGCGGAGCGCCTTCTTCGCCTCGCTCACTTTCTCGATCATCGGCGTCGCGATCTTCTACTTCGTCTGGGACCCCACCGCGGTGCGCGCGATCGACGTGGCGCCGGGGGTGCTCTGGACGATCTTCGCCTTCGCTTCGCTGCTCGGCCTGCACCGCGCCTTTGCGATCGAGCTGCAGACGCGGGCGATGGATGCGCTGCTGCTCGCGCCCGTGAGCCGCGAGGCGCTCTTCCTCGGCAAGGCGATCGCCAACCTGGTGTACGTGAGCGCGGTGCTGGCGATCACGATCCCGGTGGCGGTGCTCTTCTACAACCTGCCGATCGGCACGGGGCTCGTGGTGCTGGCCGGCATCGGCGTGCTGGCGGCGATCGGCATGGTGAGCGTGGGGACGCTGTTCAGCAGCATGACGGTGCACACGCGCTTCGCCGAGCTCCTGCTGCCGATGCTCGCGCTCCCGTTCTTCATCCCGGTGGTGGTGCCCGCCGCGCAGGCGAGCGCGCGGCTCCTGCTCGGCCGTCCGGTGAGCGAGGTCGCCGACTGGCTGCAGCTGCTCGCGGCGTTCGACGTGATCTTCTTCACGGCCTGCCTGCTGCTCTTCCCGCTGACGATCGAGGATTGAGCGGGGGCCGTGCATCGGTGCGCTGGGGGTCGCACCGAAATGGTGACGGCGCGCGGCGGGCGCGAACGCAGGTTGTCGTCATGAAGATTCGCGACGTCCTCCGGATCCTCGCCGACGACGGTTGGCTCCTCGCGCGCACCCGCGGGAGCCATCGGCAATTCAAGCATCCGGTGAAGCCGGCATTGGTGACCGTGTCGGGGCATCCGGGTCAGGACTTGTCGCTGGACATCCAGCGCTCGATCTTGCGACAGGCGCAGCTCCACGTGCGGAGGATCAAGTGAAGTTCGTCGCGATCATCGAGCGGACCGGCACGGGGTACAGTGCGTGGCTTCCGACGCTCCCGGGATGCGTCGCCGCCGCCCCGACGCGGGACGAGGTCGAGGCGCTCATCCGCGAGGCGGTCGAGTTTCACCTCGAGGGGATGATTGCCGCCGGGGAGGAGGTGGATCCCCTGTCGGACGACGCCGAGGTCGTGACGATCACCGTCGCGGGCTGAGGGGGGCGCGCAGGGCCAGTCACCGGGTCGGCGGTGTAGCTTTGGGCAGGGCGCCGTCGGCCGTGATCGGCTGCCCTGACTCGAGGCCTTCCTTCACATGACCAGCTCCGTCGCCGGCGCCGCGCCGGCACCGCCGCTCGCCGCTGCCGCGCCGTCCCCGGTGCGCGTCTTCGGCCCCTTCGTCCTCCTCGCGCTCGCCGGCGTGGCGGGGGCGATGGCGTGGGCGCTCCTGCAGGCGCCGCTCGAGGCGACGCAGGGGGCGGCCCAGAAGATCTTCTACGTCCACGTGCCGAGCGCGATCGTCGGCCAGTACCTGGCGGCGCCGCTGATCGCGATCGGTGGCGCGCTCTACCTCTGGCTCAAGGACGAGCGCCTCGACCGTCTCGCCGAGAGCGCGGCCGAGCTCGCGCTCCTCTTCCTCTCGCTGGTGCTCGTCACCGGGCCGTTGTGGGGGAAGCCGATCTGGGGGACGTGGTGGACGTGGGACGCGCGCCTGACGACCACGCTCTTCCTCTGGTTCCTCGTGCTCGGCTACCTCGTGCTGCGGAGCGCGATCGAGGATCGCGAGCAGCGTGGGCGCTACAGCGCGGTGCTGGGAATCGTGGCGGCACTGGTGGTGCCGTTCAACCACCTCACGGTGCGGCTCTTCCGCACGCTGCATCCGCAGCCGATCGTCATCCAGCCCGACAAGCCGAACATGACGAGCGAGATGACGATGGCCTTCCTCGTCGCGCTGGCCGCGTTCGCGGTGCTCTTCGTGGCGTTGCTGCGCGTGCGCATGGCCTACGCGAAGCTGCGCGACGACGTCGAGGCACGCGAGGCGCTCGCATGATGCCCGACAACGCCGGCTACATGCACATCGCCTACGCGCTCGTCGGCGCCGGCATCGTGGGCTATCTCGTGAGCCTCGTCGTGCGCAGCCGCGCGCTGGCGCGCCGCGGCGAGTCGCTCCGCGGCGAGTCGCTCCGCCAGGGCGGACGCGGCGCGTGACCGAGGCCACCGCGCGCCCGCTGGCCGGCGCGACGGTGGTGGTGACGCGCGCCGCCGATGCGGGTGACGGGCTGCGCGCGTCGCTCCTCACGCTCGGCGCCCGTGTCATCGACTGCCCGGTGACGCGCATCGAGGCGCTCGACCCGGCGCCGTACGACGCGGCGCTGACGACGCTCGCCGAGCTGCACTGGCTGGTGTGCACGAGCCCGCGCGCGGTGGAGCGCGCCCTCGCGCGGGCGCAGGCGATCGGCATCGGGCCGGAGCGCTTCGCCCACCTGAAGGTGGCCGTGGTGGGCGCCGCGACGGCCGAGGCGGTGCGCGCGTGGGGGCTGGTGCCCACCGTGATCCCGTCGCGCTACGTCGCCGATGCGCTGCTCGAGACGCTCGCCGCACGCGACGACGTGCACGGGGCCCGCATGCTCTTCCCGATCGCCGCCGGCGCGCGCGACGTGCTCGCCGACGGGCTGCGCGCGCTCGGCGCCGAGGTGCAGGCGATCGCGCTCTACGTCTCGCGCCCCGATCCCGCGCCGGCGGCGGCGCTCGTCCCCGACCTGCGCGCGGCGCGCATCGCGGCAGTCGCCTTCGCGGCCACGAGCGCGGTGCGTGCCTTCGTCGAGGGCGCGGGGCCGGCAGCGGGACTGGCGCCGGCCGTGTCCATCGGCCCGATTACCTCGCAGGCGCTGGTCGCCGCCGGGCTCCCGGTGGCGGCCGAGGCGTCGCCCTCCACGCTCGACGGACTGGCGGCCGCGGTGGTGCGCGCGGTCGCCGCGTCGCGCGACCTCCACCCGACTTCCCGCCCCGCATGACCGCGTCGCTTCCGCTTCCCGATCGTCCGCTGCGCATCGGCACGCGCTCCTCGGCGCTCGCCCTCGCGCAGGCCGAGCAGGTGCGCGCCGCGCTCGCCGCCCGCGGCGTGGCGAGCGAGCTGACGACGTACACCACGATCGGCGATCGCCGGCTCGACGTCGCGCTCACCGCGATCGGGAGCAAGGGGCTGTTCACCGAGGAGCTCGAGCGCGACCTGCGGAGCGGGGCGACCGATCTCTGCGTGCACTCGCTCAAGGACCTGCCGACCGAGGACCCCGAGGGGCTGGTCGTCGCCGCGCAGCTCGAGCGCGAGGATCCTCGCGATGCGCTGGTGGTGCGGCCGGGGATCGCGGCACGCACGCTGGCCGAGATCCCGCACGGCGCGGTGATCGGCACGAGCTCGCTGCGTCGTCGCGCACAGCTGCGTGCGGCGCGTCCCGACTGCACGGTGGTGGAGCTGCGCGGCAACGTCGGGACGCGGCTCGCGAAGCTCGACCGCAGCGACTGCGATGCGGCGATCCTCGCGGCCGCGGGGCTGCGACGGCTCGGGCTGGGCGAGCGGATCGTCGCCTACCTCGGTGCGCCCACCTGGCTGAGCGCGGCGGGGCAGGGGGCGATCGCGATCCAGTGCCGGATGCACGATCCGGTGGTGCGGCCGATCATCGCCGCCCTCGATCATGCGCCGACGACGCGTGCGACGACCGCGGAACGGATGTTCCTCGCCGCGCTCGAGGGCGGGTGCCAGGTGCCGATCGGGGCGTGGCACGACGGGCGCGTGCTGCACGGGCTGGTGGCGGCGGTCGAGGGCGCGCCGCTGCTGCGCGGGGAGATCGAGGTCGGCGACGATCCGGTGGCGGCGGGGCGCGCGCTGGCGGCGCGGCTGCGCAGCGAGGGTGCCGATGCGATCCTCGCCGGCATCCGCGGTGGGGCGGCGCCGGCGGTCGCGCCCTGAGTTCCGCCTCGCGGTCGCCGCTCGCGCGTTGTTGCGGCGGAGGCCATTCGGGGAAGGGCGCGACGAGCAGACGAATCGTGCGTGCCGGCCCGCGATCCGGCACCGTCGCACCAGGCGCTCCCTCGCATGCCACGCGGATTCTCGCCGGGGTCGGGAACAACGGGAAGCACGGAGGAACGGGGAACGACCGGAGAACGGAGACTGCCCATCATTTGTGGCCTCCGTTCTCCGGTCGTTCCCCGCGCCTCCGTGTTTCCTTGTTGTTCTTGGTACCCCGACTGGGCACGGGCGCATGTGATCGTGACGAATGCGGCGCATTCGGTGCGCGACGCGTCAGCGTTCGGTCGAGCTCGGCCGTTGTCGATACTGCGATGACGTGAGGCGCGCGCCGGTCGCGCGAGGATCCACGGATGCACGGTGCCCCATGGGGGCGCCCTGACGCCGTCGTCGCACGCGGAAGGAGCCACGTCCGGCGCCGCCCGCGCCACTTCCGCACCACGTTCGCATGTCGATCGTTCCGACCCCGCCGCGCGGGGCCGTCGTGTCGCGCGTCTGTCGCCGCCCTGTCGCGCGCGGCGCGCGTGCCCTGGCTCGCCTGCTCGTCCCTCGCTCCCGCGGCGGCGCGATGGCCGCAGTCGCGTTGCTGCTGTGCGTCGTTGCGACGCGCGCGCATGCACAGGAGCCGGTGCCACCGGCGACCCCCACGATGCCGGCGGCGCCGGTCTCCGGTGGTGCGCCGCGGGGCGAGGGCGGGCGGTCGAGCGCCGCCGCAGCGCTGGCGGGGACGCCGGTGGACATGAGCCGCGCGCCGCGCGCGTTCTTCGACTGGGCGGCGGTGGTGGCGGGGGCCAGCCGAACTCCTGCGACTTCGACTACGTGCGCGTCGAGGTGCCGTTCGTGAACTGGGTGCGCGACCGCTTCGACAGCGACGTGCACGTGCTGGTCACGCAGCTCCGCAGCGGCAACGGCGGGCGCGAGTACACGGTGGCGTTCGTGGGGCAGAAGCAGCTCACCGGGAGCGCCGACACGCTCCGCTACGTCACCGCGCCCAACGACGCCGAGGAGATCCTGCGTCGCAAGCTGGTGCAGACGATCCGCCTGGGGCTCGTGCGCTGGGTGGCGCGCACGCCGCTGGCGGGGCGGCTGACCATCGGCTTCGGCGGCGGGCCGATGGCGCTGGCGCCCACGCCGCAGAACGTGCGCGATCCGTGGAACTTCTGGCTGTTCACCGTGAGCGCGAACGGCAACGGGAACGGCGAGGAGCTGCGGCGGTCGCTCAACACGAGCCTCAACCTGAGCGGCGACCGCGTCACGAACGAGCTGAAGATCAGCACCAGCGCGAACGCGAACTATCGCATCGACCGGATCACGCGACGCGATGGGACGCGCTTCGACAACCTCGTGCGCAGCTGGGGCGGGAGCGCGCTGGTGGTGAAGTCGCTGACCGACCACTGGTCGGCGGGGGTGCGGGCGCAGGGCGTCTTCAGCGACTTCTTCAACCAGGATCTCGCGCTCACGCTCGCGCCGGCGGTGGAGTGGAACTACTTCCCGTACCAGGAGGCGACGCGCCAGCAGCTCACCTTCCTCTACACGGTGGGGGCGAACAAGTACCGCTACCAGCGCACCACCGTGTTCGGCGAGGACAGCGAGTTCCGCGTGAACCAGACGCTGCTGGTGGGGCTCAACACTCGGCAGCGCTGGGGGACGGTGCGCACGACGTTCGAGGCGTCGAACTACTTCCACGACCTCGGCCTCTACCACCTCACGCTGAGCGGCTTCACCGACCTCCGCCTCGGCCGCGGCCTCAACTTCCGCGTCGGCGGCGAGGTGAGCCGGGTGCGCGACCAGCTCTACCTCGCGCGCGCCGGCAACACGAACGAGGAGATCATCGTCGGGCGGCAGGCGCTCCCGACGAGCTACCGCTACAACTTCTTCGCGGGGCTCAGCTACACGTTCGGGTCGATCTACAACACGGTCGTGAATCCGCGCTTCGGGCTCACCGGGCAGCGTGGCGTCTTCCGCGTGCAGAACTGAGCGGGCGGCGGGGCGGTGACGAGGGCGACCGCGGCACGTGGCATGGTGAGCAGTCCTGTCGCATAGTGTCGCCGGAGCGTCGCGAGCGCGGGCGTGGCGAATTCGTGCGATGCACGGCGCGTTGCGCGCATGCCACGGCGGGCGGCCTGCGATTCACCTGCATCCACGGGGTCCCCCCGATGCGTCGTGGCGGCGTCGCGACGACAGCGTGCGACACGCATCGCGCTGGAACATGGATTGCCCTCGGGAGGGTGACCGGATCCGGTCTCCCGTCACCCCACTCCGAGGAGCACGTACATGAAGACGATCAGCCGCCTGGCGGCGATCACGGCCACCGGGCTGTCACTGACGCTCGCGTCGGTGAGCCAGGCGCAGACGAAGGTGCCGTTCACGTGGCAGTCGCAGGGATCGGTGAACTGCCTGAACCTCGCGTGCACGCAGGCGCAGTGGAACATCGGCCTCACGGGCTTCGGCGTCGACGTGTTCGGCACGCCCATGACGTCGATCGGCGCGACGTACAATCCGGCGGCACCGTCACCCGCGAACGCTAGCGGCCCGATCCAGACGCCCGGCTTCATCCGCGCCTTCTCGCTGTCGACGCTCGTGGGGAGCAGCGTGCTCTTCGATCCGGCGCTCAACGGCACGGTGCAGAACGGCTTCCAGCTCAACGTGACCGATGGTGGCCGCACGCTGCTCGGCTCGCGCATGGCGTCACCGTTCCCGCCGTCGCCGATCACCCTGCTCACCACCATGAGCGGCAATGCCACCGCGGCCACGTTCGAGTTCGCGGGGAGCGCGTATCTCGCCAACAACGCCGACTACACGTGGACGGGGAGCAACGGGCGTCTGTACGACGTCGGGGCCTTCGCCGGCGCGATCCAGGCGAACGTGATCCCCGAGCCCGGCACCTGGGTGATGATGGTCACCGGCCTCGCCGGCATGCTGGTGGTCGCGGGGCGTCGCCGTCGCGCCTGAGCGCACGATTCGCAGCCACGACCCACGACCCGTTCCGGCGACGCTGCCGGGACGGGTCGTGTCGCATGTCGGGACGACGCGCCGCGGGTGCGCCCGCAGGACGTGGAGCTAACTTCCACGAGCGGGGCGCCACTCCGGTGCACCCCGGTTCCCACGCCGCCCGTCGCATGGCCTCGATCGTTCCCGCCACCTGGCCCGGTGCCGCCGAGTCGTCGCCGACCGGCACCGGCGATGTGCTCCGCCCGCGCCGCCTGCGCGCCACGGCCGCGCTCCGCGCGCTGGTGCGCGAGACGCGCCTCGATCCCGCGCAGTTCATCCTCCCGCTCTTCGTCCGCAGCGGCCAGGGCGTGCGCGTGCCGATCACGAGCATGCCCGGGTGTGCGCAGACCAGCGTCGACGAGTGCGTGCGCGATGCGCAGGCCGCCGCCGACGCCGGTGTGGGCGGCGTGATCCTCTTCGGCATCCCGGATCACAAGGACGCCGAGGGGAGCGGCGCGTGGGACGCGCACGGCCCGGTGGCCGACGCGGTGCGCGCCATCAAGAGATCGGTGCCGGGGCTGCTCGTCGTCACCGACGTCTGCCTCTGCGAGTACACCGACCACGGCCACTGCGGCGTGCTCGTGGAGCGGCGCGGGCGGACCGACGTCGACAACGACGCCACCATCGCGCTCCTCGCGCGCGAGGCGGTCGCGCACGCCGACGCCGGCGCCGACCTGATCGCGCCGAGCGACATGATGGATCATCGCGTGGCGGCGATCCGGTCCGCGCTCGATGCGGCCGGCCACACGGACGTGCCCATCATGAGCTACGCCGCCAAGTACGCGAGCGCCTTCTACGGCCCGTTCCGCGAGGCGGCCGAGAGCACGCCCAGCTTCGGCGACCGGCGCAGCTACCAGATGGACCCGGCCAACGGCGACGAGGCGATCCGCGAGGTGCTCCTCGACGTGCGCGAGGGGGCCGACATCCTGATGGTGAAGCCCGCTGGTGCCTACCTGGACATCATCCGCCGCGTGAAGGAGGCCACCGGGCTCCCGGTCGCCGCCTACCAGGTCAGCGGCGAGTACGCGATGCTCCACGCGGCGGCCGAGCGCGGCTGGATCGACCTCGAGCGGGCGATGCTCGAGAGCCTGGTCGCGATCCGGCGCGCCGGCGCCGACATCATCCTGACCTACTTCGCCGTGTCCGCGGCGCGGGCGCTGTCGTCCGGCCGGTGACCCGCGCGACGAGTGTGGTGTCCCTGAGATTGCTTGCAGAAGAAATCCCGTTCCGTCGCCAGTCGGCCAAGGCGCGCCGACGAGTCGTGCCTGGAGGCACGGCGAGGAGGCGCAACGCAGGCTGGCGGGCGACGGGGCGGGATTTCTGCGAGGAATCTCTGGGACGCCACACTACCTTCCGACCCAGGTTCCATCCCACTTCGCGCCGGCCGTCCCGAGGACGACCGGCGCGGTCGCGTCCCGAGACATGCTGAATCCCTGGCACGACCTGCCGCCCGGCGGCAACCCGCCTCACGAAGTCACGGCGGTCATCGAGATCCCGGCGAAGAGCCGCAACAAGTACGAGCTGGACAAGGTCTCCGGCCTGCTCAAGCTCGATCGCGTGCTCTACTCGGCGGTGCACTACCCGGGCGACTACGGCTTCGTCCCGCGCACGCTGCACGAGGACGGTGATCCGCTCGACATCCTCGTGCGCATCAACGAGCCCACCTTCCCCGGCTGCCAGATCGATGCGCGCCCGGTGGGGGTGCTGCGCATGCTCGACAAGGGCGAGCCCGACGACAAGATCCTCGCCGTGCCGAGCTACGATCCGTTCCACGAGGACTTCCACGACCTCACCGACCTCCCCGCGCACTACCTGCGGGAGGTCGAGCACTTCTTCCACATCTACAAGGATCTGGAAGGGAAGCGGGTGCAGATCCTCGGCTGGGAAGGGGTGGAGACGGCGCGCGTGCTGATCGAGGAGTCGGTGGTGCGCTACGCGAACAAGTACGGCGCACACACCGCGGGTGCCTGAGCGCACCGGCCCGCGACGCCACGCGCGTCGCGGGCCGGTTCCTGGACGCACGATCGACCGCCTGCGCGCCCGGCGCGCGTGGTCACGACGTCGGCGGCGACTCGCGCGGCACGAGCAGGCGGTGGAGCACCGCCGCCACCAGCGCCCCGCTGACCGGCGCCGTCACGAAGAGCAGCGCACCCTCGAAGGTGCCGGTGACGATCATCGGGGCGAGCGTGCGCGCGGGATTGAGGCCGCCGCCCGTGAACGGCGTGACGGCGAGGAGGCCGACGGTGAACGCCGCCCCCGTCACGAGGGCATCGCCGCCGTTCGCGACGCGTCGGTCGGCCGCGTCGGTGCGACGTGCCATCGCCACGAGCGTGAGCGCGCCGGTGGCGATCGCCTCGATCGTGAAGGCCTGCGCCATCGACAGGTCGAGGGCGACCACGGGGCGCGTGCCACGCGCCGCTTCCCAGAGCATCGCCGGGAAGAGCCCCTTGAGGAGGAGCGCCGCCGCGACCGCACCGAGCAGCTGGCCGGCGACGGCGAGCGCGGTGCGCGAGGGCGTCGACCGCCCCGCGGCGAGGAGCGCGATCGAGAGCGCCGGATTGGCCTGCACCGCGGCGGCCGCCAGCGCACCCGTCGCCACCGCGAGCGCGAGGCCATGTGCGAGCGCGACCTCGAGGAGCCCGATCCCGCTCTCCGGGTTGCGCGCGTGCAGCGCGACCGCGCCACCGAGGAAGACGAAGAGGAAGGTCGCCAGGCACTCGGCGACCAGCGCGCGCACGGGCGTGGGTGTCATGCGCGTCGTCGCCGCGACCGCGTCATGCGACGCGACGCCGGGGTCGGCCGCCGCCCGCGGCGCCTCCTCAATGCCGCGCAAAGACGAGCGACGCGTTGATGCCCCCGAAGCCGAACGAGTTCGAGACCACGACCTCGGGGCGGAGC
>JALOPO010000112.1 GCA_025453855.1 Gemmatimonadaceae bacterium | reverse complement strand
GATGGCGTGGAGGTGACACGCGAGGAGTGGACGCTGCTCGAGCGGTGGGGCGACACAGCCTGATGCGCATCGAGCACCTCGCGCTCTGGACGCGCGACCTGGAGGCGATGCGCGCCTTCTACATGCGCTGGTTCGGCGCGCGATCGACCGACCGCTACGCGAGCGCGCGGCGCGCCGGCTTCGCCTCGTACTTCCTCGCCTTCCCCGATGGCGGTGCGCGACTCGAGCTCATGACGCTGCCGGTGCTCGGGAATGCCGCGGCGCCGGGCGAGCGGGTCGGCCATGCGCACCTGGCGATCAGCGTCGGCGACGAGGCCTGAGCGCCACCGCGTCCGGCGGCGCGCGACGGGCGGCCGCCCGCCCCGCCGTCACGCCACCGGTTCGTCCGCCACCACGTCCGTCGCCTGCAGCGCCGGGAGGATCGTCTCCTGCACCAGCGCCACGGCCCGCGCCACCGCCGCCGCGTGCGCCTCGTCGGCGGCCGCGTGCAGCTCGATGCGGTAGGCGTGCGGTCGCTCGACGTGCACGCGCCCGCGCACGTCGTCGACGATCGAGCCGCCCAGGAAGTCGGACCACTCCGAGTCGCCCTCGTCCCAGAAGCGGCCCGTCGTCGCGCGCAGCGTCGCGAGCACCTCGCGCATCGACAGCGCCGATGCGAAGTGCCACGCACGAAGTGCCTGCTGCGTCATCCCCGCCACGGCCCCTTCACCTCGCCCCACCCCCATCTCGGCATCGGCATGTCGGCCACCACCGCCGCCCCCGGTTGCGAATTGATCACCGCCAGCCGCGAGCCCCACTCCAGGTAGCTCACCAGCGCCGAGCGGAACTCCGGATCGTCCGGCAGCCCGAGCTCGTCGGCGGTCTCCAGCAATCGCTGCATCCATCGTGCCCGCTGCCCCTGCGTGAGGTGCCGCCCCAGGTGGCGGGCGATCATGTGCGGGTGGCCACCCCGTTCGGCGGAGTACGCCGCCGGGCCGCCGAGCACCTCGGCGAGGAAGAGCGCCACGTGCTCGGCGTGCGTGGCCGGCATCTGCGCGAAGACCGGCGCCAGCACCGGGTCGGCGCGCACGTGCTCGTAGAAGCGCGTGGTGAGCCGCTCGAGTGCCGGCATCCCGCCCACCCACGCGTAGAGCGTGGGGACGCCCGCCGCGTCCGACCCGCCGTCGCTCATCGCCTCACCGCGATGGCGCGGCCGCTGCCTCGAGCGCCCGCGCGAAGGCGTGCACGTCGCTCCAGTCGTCGTCGAAGCGGGCGCCGTTCACGTAGAAGGTGGGCGTCCCGTTCACGCCGCTCCGCACGCCGCTCATGAAGTCCTCGCGGATGCGGGGCAGGTGCGTCTCGCCGCGGATCTCGCGCAGCACCGCGTCGCCGTCAACGCCGAGCGCCGCCGCGTGCGCCGCCAGCGCATGGTCGCCAAGCCCCTCGCCCTGGTGCTCGTAGATGCGGTCGTGCATCGCCCAGAACGCGTCCTCGCCGGCGAGCGCCGCCACCGCTTCGGCGGCTTCGGCGGCATGCTCGGCGTGGCGGTGGATCTCGGTGAGCGGGAAGTTGCGGAAGACGAAGCGCAGCCGGTCGCCAAGGTGCGCGCGGAGCTGCCGCACCACCGGGTGCGCGCGCGCGCAGTGCGGACACTCGTAGTCGCCGTACTTCACGAGCGTGACCGGCGCGTCGGCCGGGCCGAGCGCATGATCGCGGGCGCTCACCGGGAGGACGAGGTGCGCGCTCATGCGGCGCTCCCGGACGCGCTGCGCGCGGGGAGCGCCTCGAGCGCCTCGAGGAGGCCGTCGGCGCCGGGGTTCACGCCCACCGGCGACCGGTAGCTCCAGCGCACAATGCCCCCCTCGTCGATCACGTAGAGCGCGCGCTCGCAGACCCCCTCGTGCTCGCGATACGCGCCGTACAGGCGCGCCACCGCACCCTTGGGCTCGAAGTCGCTGAGGAGCGTGAAGTGCAGGTTGCGCTGCTCGGCGAAGGCGCGATGGCACCACGCCCCGTCGACCGAGATGCCGACGAGCTCCGCACCCACGCGATGGAATTCGGGGAGGAGCTGGTTGTAGAGCGCGAGCTCGTCGCCGCAGACCGGGCTGAAGTCGGCGGGATAGAAGACGAGCACCACGCGTCGCCCCTGCAGCTCGGAGAGCGAGAGCGTCTGGTCGGGCGTCGCGTGGAGCGTGAAGTCGGGAGCGGTCGTCCCTGGGGCGAGGAGTGGCGTCGACATGGATCGGTCCGGCGAGGGGGCAGCGCGCATCGCGCGGCGCACGGCACTCGGCTGCGTGCGGGGCGGCGCTCTGCCTCCAACCTTCCCGCATGGCCGCGATGCGCAATGGGCCATTCGTCCGGGGGCGGGGCTCGCGCACGCAGGGCGCGTCCGGCACTGCGGTCGGCCGGTCACGGGTCACGAGGCGGTCACGGTCGGCGGTTGCCATCGTCGACGCCGCGCCGCAGGCAGACCGGTTCGCTTGCGCGGTCGCCCGGTGCGGGAAGGTTGAGCGCATGGCACGCATCGACGTGCACGCGCCGACGCGGCACGTCGGAGGAGCAGGAACGCGGAGGGAGAGATGGCATCACGCGACGCGAAGCGGAACACGACACAGGCGCGCCGCATCGTGCGACGCCCGGCCACGGCGGCGGCGGTCGGCATCGTCGCCCACGCGGGAGGCTCGCCGCTCACCGCGGAGCGGTCGATGTCGCTGCCGGTCGGTGCGGACACGCTCGCCTGCATCCGCATGGGAAGCGGACCGGCGCTCGTGATCATCCACGGCGTGGGCGGGCACAAGGAGGACTGGCGCGGCGTGGCCACCGCTCTCGCCGCCATGCGCACCGTCTACGCCATCGACATGCTCGGCTTCGGCGAGTCGTCGCGTGACGCGGCCGACATGGGGATGGCCGCGCAGGCCGCCGCGGTGATCGCGCTCCTCGATCACGAGGGGATCGCGACCGCCGACCTGCTCGGCAACTCGGTCGGTGGCTGGGTGGCCGCGACCGTCGCGGCGACGACGCCCGAGCGCGTCGCGCGCCTCATCGTCGCCGACGTGGCGGGCTTCGCGGCGATGTTCGCCGGCGATCCGCCGGCGAACCTCTTCCCGGACAGCGTCGACGAGATGGCGCGGCTGCTGACCTTCGTGCGCGCCTCGCCCGCGGCGCACACGCCGGAGGCCGCCGCCGCGGCCTTCGCCGCCTTCGAGGCGTCGGGCGAGCGCACGATCGTCCCGCGTCTCTTCCCGGCGCTCTTCGGGTCGCCGAAGCTCGAGGAAGTCATGCCGCGCATCACCGCGCCGACGCTCGTGCTCTGGGGAAACGAGGACCGATTCTTCCCGGTCGCGCTCGCACCGTACATCACGGGCCTCGTCCCCGGCGCGACCTCGACGATCATCGCCGGCGCCAGCCACTTTCCGCAGCTCGACAACGAGGCCGACGTCGTGGCCGCCGTGCGCGACTTCCTCACCTGACTCGGCGGGACGCTCGCGGCGCCGGGGCGTGGTCGGCGCCGCGGGCAGGGCGGGACCGGTGTGCGGTGCGCGCGCCTCGCATTGACGTCGCTCCACGCGCCGTGCGAGCATGCAGCACCACCACACCGGAGCCCTCGTGGGGATCACGTCGCGCCGCCGCGCCGCGCTCGTCGCCATCGCCATCCTGCTCGCTGCCTGCAGCGACCCCGGCACCGAGCCGGTGCCGCAGATGGAGATCACGACGCCGACGCCGACGTTCGTCACCACCGTGGGCGGCGGGACGTCGCAGACGCTCGTGATCACGCAGACGAACCGGTCGACGACCCCGGTGCAGATGGAGGTGAGCGGCCTCCCCGCCGGCGCGAGCGCGAGCTTCTCGCCCAATCCGCTCCCGCCGACCACGGCCGCGGCGACGTTCTTCGTCATCACGACGCCCGAGGGGACGGCGCCGGGCGCGTACACGATCGTGCTCCGCGCGCGCGGGACGATGATCGGCGACGCACGGCGCGAGTTCCCGCTCACTGTCCTACGGGGGCGATGACGCGCCGCGAGGCACGCCCGTGACCGTGGCACGATCCGATGCGGTACACGAGGGAACGTCCGCACCCATTGCGCATTGACCCCGAACGCGTGCAGCATGGTAGGCCGGGTTCGACCTGGTCGAGTCCGGCACTTCACGCGCACGCTCCAGCTCGATTATCGTATCTCGTTCCAGTTCGACCGACCGTGATGACGTGCGTTCATGCGTCTCGTGGTCGGGCACGGCACGACCGGGTCCCGCCCACTCCCCTCAGCGGCCCCTGCGCACGCGGACATGCACGCTGATCAGTACACCTGGCTACCCACCGGCGGCTGGAGCCCCGCGCTCCCTCCCGCGGCGGCGCCGTCGGTGCAGCTCGTGCTGGCGTACGGCCCGGTCGATGCGCCGCCACCCGAGTGGTTCGACGCGCTCCGCGCCGTGTGGCCGGCCGCGCGCCTCGTCTACGTCTCCGGGGGCGGGCAGATCGCCGGCGCCACGGTGCAGGACGACGCGACGGTCGTCTGCGCCATCACCTTCCGCCGCACGCGCGTGACCGCCGTCGCCACCGATGGCAGCGGTCCGGACGATGCGGAGGCATTGGGACGACGCATCGGCGAGGCCTTCAGCTACGTCGACGCGCTCCGCCACGTGCTCGTCTTCACCGAGGGACTGTCGCTCAACGGGAGCGCATTCGTGCGAGGGCTGCACGGGGCGCTCCCGTCGCACGTGGGGGTGAGCGGTGGGCTGGCCAGCGACGGCGTCTCCTTCGCGCGGAGCTGCGTGGGGCTCGATGGCCCGCCGGCGCCCGATCGCATCGTGGCGGTGGGGCTGTCGGGCGATGCGCTCGTCGTGGGGACGGGGAGCGAAGGGGGGTGGCAGGTCTTCGGCCCCGATCGTCTGGTGACGCGCGCCAGCGGCGTGCTGGTGCACGAACTCGATGGCGAGCGCGCCCTCGACGTCTATCGCCGCTATCTCGGTCCGTTCGCCGACGAGCTCCCGGGGAGCGCGCTCCTCTTCCCGCTCGCGCTCGGTCACACCGTGGGCGAGGCGCCGATCGTGCGCACGATCCTCGGCATCGACGAGGCCACCGGGGCGCTGCGCTTCGCCGGCGAGGTCCCCGAGGGGCGGCACGTGCGCCTCATGCGCTCGGACGCCGACCAGCTCCTCGATGGCGCGGCCGAGGCGGCGGTGCGGGCGCGCCGTTCGCACGACGGGGCGGTGCCGCCGGTGGTCGCGCTCTGCTTCTCGTGCATCGGGCGGCGCGCGGTGCTCCGCAGCCGCACCGAGGAGGAGCTCGAGGAGGTGCAGCAGGTGCTCGGTGACGCGGTGCTCGCCGGCTTCTACAGCAACGGCGAGATCGGGCCGCATGGCCACGACGACGTGGACTACCCGATCCTCCACAACCAGACGATGACGATCACCACGCTGGCCGAGCGCTGATGCACTCGCGCCTCGCCCGTCAGCTCCGTCGCCACGCGGCCGGCGTCGAGCTCCCGCCCGCGCTGCAGCCGCTCCTCGACGGCATCAGCGCCGCCTTCGCCGACATCGATCGCGAGCGCGCGCTGCACGGCGCCGCGATGGACGCGCTCTCGCTCGAGATGACGGCGCGCTACGAACGGCTGCAGCGCTCCGAGGCCGAGTACCGCGAGCTGTCCGAGACGCTCCTCGCCGCGGAGCGCGCGCATCGCGACGCCGACGCGCGCTACCGCGCGATCTTCGAGAACGCGGGCGTGGCAATCTTCCTGCTTGGCTGGAGCGGGACGATCACCGAGGTCAACGAGGCGGCCTGCGCGCTGCTCGGCTACGCGCGGGCGGAGCTCCTCGGGCGCGACGCATCGGGCTTCCTGCTGCGCGAGGACGCGGCGAGCGTGAGCGAGCCGCTCGGGCAGCTGCGCAGCGGACTGCGCGACGTGGTGTCGATCGAGCGGCGGCTGCGGCATCGCGAGGGGCACATCGTCTGGGTGCAGCTCACCGGGTCGGTGGTGGAGCTCGAGGGCGGGCGCACGCTCGCGCTCGTGCTGCAGGACATCACGGCGCGCAAGGCGATGGAGCTGCAGCTCGTGGAGCAGGCGTTCAGCGACGACCTGACCGGGCTCGCCAATCGTGCGCTCTTCCGCGACCGGCTGCGCCACGCGCTCGACCGGCGCGCGCGCGCGAA
>JALOPO010000553.1 GCA_025453855.1 Gemmatimonadaceae bacterium | reverse complement strand
CCGTGCATCGCGAACAGGAGCACCGACCCGTAGAGGAAGGCGATCGAGAGCGCGTGGAACGGGTTGTAGTACAGGTTCCCGTAGCGGATGGAGAAGGCCGAGGTCCAGTCGAGGTGCGGGAAGATGCCGAAGGGCACCATCTCGCTGAACGACCCGACGAGGAGCGGCTGGAAGAAGAAGGCGAGATAGAGGAAGATCGCCGACGCGAAGGCCCAGGCGAGGTGCGTCCCCATGCCGAGCGCGCCGTGAGGAAGAAGCCGGCGAGGAGATACCAGCCGCCCTTGTCCATGGGCGGGAGGCGGAGGCCGTACTCCGGCGAGGGCGGCTCGAGGGCGAGCCACGGGAGCTGCCGGATGAACTCCTTGGTATCCCAGCCGACCGACTTCCACATGTTCAGCCCGATGATCTCGAAGGCCGCGAAGCCGAAGACCAGGGAGAGCGTGCCGAACCAGCCGAGGTAGACGGGGCCGATCTGCGCGTCACCGATCTTGCCCATCAGGTAGCCGAGGATGCCGAAGCCCCCCTTGCCGATGCGGTTCTGCGCGGTGGGGATCGGGAGCCCGGGGTCCGGTGCGTGCCGCACCTGGACGCGGGTGAAGAGATTCTGGTACTCGAGCATCGGGCCGCCGGTCAGCGCCAGAAGGGAAGGTTGAGCCACCAGTCCCACCACTCGACCCAGCTGCGGGCCCAGAAGGGACCGGAGATGAGGATGCAGATGGCAGCCCAGAGGCCGGCGTTCATGGCGAGGAAGAGCCCGAGCCGGTGGATGCCGATCGCGCCGATCGAGTAGCCGACGAGGTCGCGGAAGAAGACGTTCTCGTGTTCGCTCGTCTTGACTGGCTCACCCTTCTTCGGGTTGGTGACCGACGTGAAGAAGAACGTCACGGCGAGCATGTGGGCCGGGTTGTAGTGGAAGTGCAGGTACTGGTACCCGACGTTCGACACCCAGTCGAGGTGGCTGAAGATGCCGTACGGGAAGCCATGGCCCCAGGCGCCGAGGAGCAGGGGGCGGATGACGACGAGGGTGACGTAGGCGACGATCGCCATGCCGTAGGCGTACGGGACGTGGAGCCCGATGCCCAGCTTGCGGGAGATCTCGACCGAGACGAACGACCCGATGGCGCAGATCGTGATGATCTGCCAGAGGCCGCCCTCGTTGAGCGGCGCGAACATCAGCCCGTACTTCAGGTCCGGCGGGGCGATGCTGAACTGCCAGATGCTGCGATGGGGATCGATGACGCAGCCGTAGATGATCAGCAGCGTGCCGAGCACCGTGAAGAACGCGCCGGTGACGCCGAAGAAGCCGACGTAGAACGGACCGAACCAGTAGTCGAACAGATCCCCGCCGACCAGGGTCCCGCCACGGACGCGATACTTGCGCTCGAAACTCAGTAGTGCCATCGGGGTGCTCCGAAGGTGAACGCTGCGCGCACCGGGGGGAGCGGCGGCGCGCGACGGGCCGGCGGGCCGTGGTGCCCGACACGCCGTCTCACGAGGAGACAGCGCGGCGGGACAGCCACGGCCACCGCCGGGGGCCGGGACTTACCGGCCGGGGGGCAGCGGCGCCATCTCCGCCGCCGCTGCCGGCGACGACGCGGCGACCGGCGCCTTGTCCGCGGACAGCGTGCCGTTCTCGATCCACGAATAGCGGCTCGAGCTCAGCAGGATGAAGTGGATGAGCAGGGCCAGCGTGGCCAGGCCGCCGACGAGCGCGACCATGACCCGACGCGGGTCGTACCAGAGCCAGATGCGATGCATGGATGCCGTTCCTCGAGGGGTGAGGGGCGCGCCTCAGCGCGCGGAGGCCGCCGCGGGGGCGGACGAGTACTTCGCCATCGTCGACTTGGGGTACCCGACGACGTTGAACGCGAAGGCGTGGATGACGAGCACGATGATCGACACCGCGCCGCCGAGGCAGCCCATCACGATCTTCGGGTCGAGACCCAACCAGATGCGATGCATGATGACGGGTCCGGTTCAGGTCAGAACCAGGGACGCCACATCCACGCCAGGAAATGCGCGAAGATGGCGACACCGGTGAAGCCGATGAACCCAACGAGGAAGTACCCGTTGAAGGCCTTGGCCTCGGCTTCGGTGATGTTGCTCTGCTCCATGGGCAGATTCCTTCCCCGCAAACGGGGAGTTGGAGGGGGTTCGGCCACCGCCGGCGGACCGGTCGCCCGGTCCGCCCGCGGGGCCCGACGTCACGGCGTCGGCGTCGCCGCCACGGTCGGGGCCGGAGCCTCGACCGCTGCCGTCGTCTGCGAATACTTCGCCTTGATCGAGGCCGGGTAGTTCACGACCTTGAAGGCGAAGAGGTGGATGACGAGCACGGTGATCGCCACGAACGAGTGCAGCCCGAACACCACCATCCGCGGCTGCAGGCCGATCCAGATCCGGTACATGAGTCGACTCCTGGGTTTCAGTGAGTTCGACTCAGAACCACGGACGCCACGACCACGTCAGGAAGTGCGCGACCACGGCCGTGATGACGAACACCGCAGTGCCCATCACCAGGTAGCCGTGGAAGACGCGCGCCTCCTCGTCGTTCATCCCAGCATCAGGTCCTTCCATCTCGCACCTCGGGGGTAGAGGGAGAAAGTGCCGCCCCG
>JALOPO010000111.1 GCA_025453855.1 Gemmatimonadaceae bacterium | reverse complement strand
GCACCGCGTCGTTGACCGCGACGGTGAACTTCGCCGCCGCCAGCAACGCGTCCTGTCGCCGGTCCATCTCGGTCGCGCCGGCGTGGTTGGCCATCCCGGAGATCGTCACCTCGAGCCAGCGCAGCCCCACGATCCCTTCCACCACGCCCACCTGCACGCGCTCGCGCTCCAGCCGGCCACCCTGCTCGATGTGCAGCTCGAGGTAGCCGGCCACGTCGCCGCGTCGACGCACCACCTCGCCCAGTCGCGCCACGTCGCCACCGAGCTTCGCGATCCCGTCGCGGATCGAGACCCCGCTGCGCGCGACCGTGTCGAGGTCTGTGGGCGTGAGCGCACCGATCCACGCCTTGCTCCCGATCGTCCCGCCCTCCTCGTTCTGCCAGACGACCACCTCGAGCGGATGGCGCAGCCTGATGCGCTGCTCGGCCAGCGAGCGCGCGACCTCGATCGCGGCGAACGAGCCGAGCGGCCCGTCGAAGTTGCCGCCGTCGGGGACCGAGTCGATGTGCGAGCCGATGACGAGCGGAGCCAGGCCGCGCTGCGTCCCTTCGACGCGCGCCACGATGTTCGCCGCCGCGTCGATGCGTGGCACGAGCCCGGCCTGGCGGAAGAGCTCGAGCGTGAAGGCGCGTCCGGCGAGATCGGCGTCGGAGTAGGCGACGCGATTGATCCCGCCCACGGTGCGCCCGATCGCATCGAAGGCGGCCAGCGCCGCGTTCACGCGTGCGCCGTTCGCGCGCAACGGCGCGTGTCGGGCACGCGACACGCTCGTGCGCGACACGCGCGCCGCCAGGGTGGGCGCGAGGAGCGGCAGCGACGCGACCGCGCCCGCCTGCAGGAAGTCGCGGCGGTTCATCCGGACCACGCCTCGACGCCGAGGGCATCGGCCGCGCTGCGCAGTCGCTGATCGTAGGTGGCGAGGCGGAGCGTTGGCCGTCGCGTGCGGAGGAACTCCAGCGATGCGAGGTGCAGCGCGTCGAGCGTCCGCACGGGGACCGGGAAGGGCTCGAGCGCGCGCGCGAGGACCGCCGGTACCAGCTCGAGCAGCGCCACCCGGTCGAGCAGGTCGCGCGCGAAGTCGCCGTGCGAGGCGGCGATCCCGCGTGCATGAAGTCGAGTCCAGAGCTCGTATTCCAGCAGGCGACTGCTCACCAGCGTCTCGCGCCACAGCGTCGCCGGCGGCCGACGATCTTCGGCCAGCAGGTGCGCCAGCGCCACCGAGGTGTCCAGGTAGATCATGCAGCGCGTGCAGTCGGTCAGCGATCGTCGCGATCGGACGTGAGCTCGTCCAGGAGCTCCGCCAGCGGTGCCAGAGGCGCGCTCGGCGGCGGCCCTTCCCGCACGAGCACCGGCGCCGCCAGCCAGCCGCGGCGCATCGCCTCGGCCAGGAAAGCGTCGGCCGACGCTGGCCCGCGCCCCTCCGGCGCGCGGAGCTCGGCGACGACTTCGTCGCGGTCGGTGACCAGCACCACCTCGCCGGCCGCTGCGATCCGCACGTACTCGCTCAGACGATCCTTGAGCGCCTTGATGCCCACGCTTCGCATGCCGGCAATGCTAGCCTCTTCTCGTGGCCACCGGTAGCCACCGACCCGGGTGTCTGGTGCGATCGCGTGCATGCAGGCCCTCCACCCCTCCTGGCAGGGCGCGGTGGCGGCTGCGACCGACGGCTTGCCCGAGTGGGCGCGCGCTGGGGATCTTGCGAGCTTCTCGCCGGACCTCCCGGCGTCCGGCTCCGCTCCTCGCGCCTTTCCTCGCATGACCGCCACCCCCGCCACCGCCGCGGCGCTCCTCGCCGACTGCGTCACCGTCGTCGACGGCCACGTCACCGTCACCAGGCCGGAGCTCCTCGCCACCGAGCGCATGGACGCCGTCGTCTGGGCGGCCGTCTTCGGCGACGGCGAGGAGAAGGACTACGCCCGCTGGCTCCTCTGGGAAGTCGGGCAGCAGGTCGGCGTGCGCTGCGCGTCGATCCACGACCTCTACATGGCGCGCGGCCGCGGCGAGTGCGGCGGCTTCACCGTGCCGGCGATCAACGTGCGCGCCGCCTCGTACGACACCGCCCGCGCGATCTTCCGCACCGCCAACCGCCTCGACGCCGGCGCCTTCATCCTCGAGATCGCGCGCTCCGAGATCGCCTACACCGAGCAGCGCCCGGTGGAGTACGTCGCCGTCATGATCGCGGCCGCGCTCCGCGAGGGCTTCCGTGGCCCGCTCTTCATCCAGGGCGACCACTTCCAGGTGAACCACAAGAAGTTCGCCGCCGATCCGGTGGCCGAGGTGAACGCCGTCAAGCAGCTCGTCACCGAGGCCGTCGCCGCCGGCTTCTACAACATCGACGTCGACACCTCCACGCTGGTCGACCTCTCGCGGCCCACGCTCGACGAGCAGCAGCGCCCGAACTACACCGTCGCGGTCGACATCTGCCGCTTCGTGCGCGGCGCCGAGCCGCAGGGCGTCACCATCTCGCTCGGCGGCGAGATCGGCGAGGTCGGCACCGAGAACAGCACGCCCGACGAGCTCCACGCCTTCATGCGGGGCTTCAACCGCGTGCTCGCCGAGCAGGCGCCCGGGATGGCGGGGCTGAGCAAGATCAGCGTGCAGAGCGGCACCTCGCACGGTGGCGTGGTGCTCGCCGACGGCTCCATCGCCGACGTGGCGCTCGATCTCGAGACGCTGCGCACGCTGGGCGAGATCGCGCGCGACGACTACGGCCTCTCGGGCGCGGTGCAGCACGGCGCGAGCACGCTCCCCGACACCGCCTTCGGCAACTTCCCGAAGACCGAGACGGCCGAGATCCATCTCGCGACCAACTTCCAGACGATGCTCTACGATCACCTGCCGGCATCGCTCACGGCGGAGATCACGGCCTGGCTGCACGAGCACGCGAAGGACGAGCGCAAGGCGACCGACTCCGACGCGCAGTTCATCTACAAGACGCGCAAGAAGGCGATCGGCCCCTTCAAGAAGCAGATGTGGAGCCTCCCCGCCGACGTGAAGGCGACGCTGGCCGCCGCCTACGACGCCAAGTTCGGCTTCCTCTTCGAGCAGCTCGGCGTCGCCGGGACCAAGCCGGTGGTGACGAAGTTCGTGAAGCCGGTGCGCCTGCAGCGCGTGCTCGGCGCGCCGGGTGTCGCCGCCGCGCCCGACGACGCGGATCTCAGTGACTGAGTCGTCGGTCCACGCCGTCGCGGCCGCCGTCCCGGCACCCGGAGCGGCGGCCGCGCCGCTTCCGGGCGACGGCGCGGCGACCGACCTGCTCGCGCGGGCCATCGCGCACGTCCTCCCGCTCGTGACACACGACCTGCGCAACGGCGTGGGGGTGGTCGGGGTACAGCTCGAGGCGCTCGAGCTGCGCGCCCTCGCCGCGGTCCCCGATCACGAGGCGATCCGCCGGCACGGCGCCGGCGCCGCCTCGGGGATCGAGCTGGTCGCGGCGCAACTCGACGCGTTGAGCGCCTTCGCCCGTAGCGACGCGGGGGACCTGGCGACGATCGTGGCGGAGGCGGTGGCACTCGTGCCGCTGCGTCGGCTCGCGATCGGCGCGGCCGACGCGGGGGCGACGTGCCTCGCCCCCGCGCTGCTCCGGGCGGCGGTGCTCGAACTGCTCGTCGCCGCGGCGACGGTCGCGGCGTCGCTCACGATCAGCGTCACCCGTCGCGACGACGTGCTCGAGCTCGCCATCACGGGCGATCGTCCGCTCGGCTACCCGCTCGCCGCGGAATGGCTCGTGCATCTCGACCGGGCGGGCGCACGCGTCCACCTGCGCGACGACGCCCTCGTGCTCTCCTGTCCTCCCGCCTGATCCCATGGCCGCTCGCACCATCCTCATCGCCGACGACGAACCCGCGGTGACCGCCCCGCTCGAGGCGGTCCTCAGCGCCGATGGCTTCGAGGTCGCCACCGTCGCCGACGGCCACGCCGCGCTCGCGCGGCTGCAGCAGGGCGACGTCGCGCTCGTGCTCACCGACCTGCACATGCCGGGGCTCGACGGCCTCGCGCTCCTCGAGGCGATCCGCACCCAGGAGCTCCTCTGCGAGTGCATCGTGATCACGGGGCAGGCGAGCGTCGACACCGCCGTGGAGGCGATGCGCCACGGGGCCTACGACTATCTCGAGAAGCCGCTCACGCGGCCGAAGCTCACGCGACTCAAGGCGATCATCCCGCGCGCCATCGAGCAGGCCGAGACCAAGCGCCGCAACCGCGAGCTGGCCGACCGGCTGCAGACGCTCACCAGCTTCGGGGAGCTCGTCGGCTCGTCGGAGCCGATGCGCGAGGTCTATCGCCTCATCGAGGCCGTCGCACCCAGCAATGCGAGCGTCCTCGTGCTCGGCGAGAGCGGCACCGGCAAGGAGCTCGTCGCGCGCGCGCTGCACCAGAAGAGCGAGCGTGCCAAGGGCCCGTTCTACGCGCTCAACTGAGCGGCGGGACGCTCTTCCTCGACGAGGTGGCCGAGATGCCGCCCGACATCCAGGTGAAGCTCCTGCGCGCGCTCGAGAGCCGCAGCGTGCGCCGCCTCGGTGGCAAGAAGGAGATCGCGGTCGACATCCGCATCGTCGCGGCCACCAACAAGGACGTGCAGAAGGCGATGCTCGACGGCGAGCTGCGCGAGGATCTCTACTATCGTCTGGGCGTGGTGGAGTTCGTCCTCCCGCCGCTCCGCGAGCGCGGGGGCGACATCGTCCTCCTCGCCGAGACCTTCCTCGCCCGCTTCTCGAAGCAGAACGGCAAGCGGCTGCAGGGCTTCGAGGATGGCGCGCTCGCCTGGCTCGCCGGCTACAACTGGCCCGGCAACGTGCGCGAGCTCAAGAACGCCGTCGAGCGCGCGGTGATCCTCGCGCGTGGCAAGGTGGTCACCGCCACCGATCTCGCGCCCCGACACCTCAAGGTCACCGGCGAGCACACCATCCCGCCGGTCACGCTCGCCGTCGGGGCCAGCCTCGCCGATGCGCGCCGCCAGCTGGCGCTGCGCACGCTCGCGCAGTTCAACGGCGACGTGGCGCGCACCGCGTCGGTGCTCGGCCTCGACGCAGCCCAGGTGCGCGACGCGGTGCTCTCCGTCTTCGCACCGCTGGACGAGGGGCCAGCCCCGACGCCGGCAGTGGAGGACGACCCGGGTGACCGTGCGCCGGTGCGGCTCGTACGTTCCATCGAGTGAGCGGGGCGCCCGGCGCGCCGCGCCGCGACGACGCCCCACACCACCATGCCACGCTACCGCCACGACGACGATGATGATGATCGCGAGGACGAGCGCCTCGTGATCGTCGAGCGGGAGGAGTCGGGCAACGCACTGGGGGCGTTCGTCCTCGGGGCGGTGCTCGGCGCCGGCCTCGCGCTCCTGCTCGCCCCGCAGGCCGGTGCCGACACCCGGCGCACGCTGCGCACGCAGGCCACCAAGGCCGCGGGCGCGACACGCAAGGCGGCCGGCACCGTCACCGACAAGGTCACCTCCGCCTTCGCGCAGGCGCGCGCGGAGCTCGAGACGCGGCTCGATGCGGCGCGCACCTCGCTCGACCACAAGCGCGAGGAAGTGGAACGCGCCATGGCCGCGGGGCGCGAGGCGGCGCGGCAGGCACGCGAGGACGTGCAGCGGCGCATCGCCGAGCAGCGACTGGCCGAGGGGCCGCGCACGCGCGGCAACGGGCAGGAGGCGGGGCACGACCTCGAACCGCACGAGCTGGACGAGGCCTTCGACGAGCCGGGATCGCCACCCGGCCGCGGCGACGCCTGAGTCGACCGGGCGGACCGCCCCCGGCGCGCGACGCGCCGGGGGCGGTTTCCTTTCGCCCATGGTCGCTCCCACGCCACACGCCCCGCCCGCGCAGCCGGCCGACGCCCCCACCACCGTGCCGGTCCGTGAGCGCCTCCGGCGACGGGCACACGGTGCGGGCGGCTTCGCGGCCATGCTCTGGAAGGTGCTCGGCGAGGACGACGTGCTCTTCCTCGCCAGCGCGATCGCGTTCAACCTGATGCTCGCGATCGTGCCGTTCGTGCTCCTCCTCATCAGCCTCTCGGTGATGGCGCTCGGCAGCACGCCCGACGCCGCCGCCGACCAGGCGATGCGCTTCGTCGACCGCTTACTCCCCGGGAGCCAGTGGGCGGAAGGGCAGTGGGTGCGCACCACGATCCGCGATGTCGCGCGCGCCGGCACCGGCGTGAGCGCCTGGTCGGCGATCGTCTTCGCCTGGTTCTCCACGCGCGTCTTCGGCGCGCTGCGCGCGGTGATGCTCAAGACCTTCGACGTGGAGAAGGATCGCAGCATCGTCGCCGGCAAGCTGGTCGACATCGCCGCCGCCTTCCTGTGCGCGATCGGCGTGCTGCTCTACGGCGTGCTCTCGGCCTACCTGCTCGCCGGGACGGCGCGCGGCGGCGCGCTCCTGCGCGACCTCGGGCTCGAGGAGGCGGTGCTCGGTCGCGTCGACTACGTGATCGGGCGCGCGATCGCGGTCTCGCTGGTGGGGCTCATCTGCTACGGCCTCTATCGCTGGCTCCCCAACCGGCCCATCCCGCCGCGCACCGCGCTGGTGGGGGCGGTGACGACGACGATCCTCTTCGAGCTCGCGCGCTGGGCGTTCGCCGAGTTCGCGAAGGCGTTCCGCCCCGGTTCGTACTACACGGGCGTGCTGGCGGCGGTGGTCGCGGCGACGCTCTGGGTCTACTACGCGGCGGCGATCTTCGTGGTGGGAGCGGAGGTGGCGCAGGTCTACGAACTGCGACGCGGTGGCCCGGTCGCCCCGCGGTTGCGCCGCAAGCGTCGGCGCGGGGCGTAGCGAGGCTCGCGGGTGACGCGCGGCGCGCGTACACTCCCGCCGCGCGGGCGCCACGGTGTCGGCCCGCTCCAACCCGACACACCATCGCCGCACATGCCGATCGATCTCCGCAGCGACACCGTCACGCGCCCCACCGCGCGCATGCGCGAGGCGATGGTCCGTGCCGAGGTCGGCGACGATGTGCTCGACGGCGATCCGACGGTGCAGGCGCTCGAGGCGCGCGTGGCGGCGCTGCTCGGCATGGAGACGGCGCTCTTCTTCCCCTCGGGGACGATGGCCAACATGACCGGGCTCTGGCTCGCCGGCGAGCCGGGGACCGAGGTGTACTGCGACGCACGCGCGCACGTCCTCGACTGGGAGATCGCCGGAGCGGCGGTCTTCCGCGGCGTGCAGCTGCGCCCGATCGTGGCGCGCACCGCGGTGATCGATGCCGACGACGTGCGCGCCGCGCTTCGCCCCCCGTCGCGCTACGCGCCGCGGGCGAGCGCGCTCACGCTCGAGAACACGCACAACGGCGCCGGCGGCGCGGTCACCGCGGTCGACACGCTCGCCGCCACCGCGGCCGTGGCGCGCGAGCACGGACTCGCCGTGCACCTCGACGGGGCGCGCCTCTGGAACGCGCACGTCGCCACCGGCACCCCGCTCGCCGACTTCGCACGCGTCGCCGACACGGTGATGGTCAGCTTCAGCAAGGGGCTCGGCGCACCGGTCGGCGCGGCGCTGGCGTGTGCGCAGGCGCGACGCGACGAGGCGTGGGAGGTGCGCAAGCGCTTCGGCGGCGGCATGCGCCAGTCGGGGATCCTCGCCGCCGCCGCGCTGCACGCGCTCGAGTACCACCTCGAGCGGCTGGCCGAGGACCATCACCATGCGCGCGAGTTCGCGCGCGAGGTGCACGGGGCGGGGGAGGCGCGCGTCGTGCCGCCCGACACGAACATCGTGATGATCGACTGCCCACCCGGCGTGACCGCCACCGACGTCGTCGCCCGCGCCCGTGACGGCGACGTTCTCCTCTCGCCCTGGTCCGCGACCCGCGTGCGCGCCGTCTTCCACCTCGACGTGAGCGCCGCCGACGCGGCGCGTGCCGCCGCCATCGTCGCCGCCACCGTCAGCGACCTCGCGGCGGCGCGCTGACGGCCGGCACGTGGCTCCGTGTCTCGGCAGGGTCGCGCCGTGCCCGTGCTGCTGCAGTCGTGCCTGGGGGCATCGTCAACTGCCTTTGCCGATGCCTCCGTGACCGGGGCGTCTCCGCGCCGCGGAGCGCGCCGTGCGCGCGGGTGGCTCCGAGCAGTCCGCCCGCGTGGCCGGTGGGTGACGGTGCGCTGCGCGAGCACGCGAAGGGTCACGCCGGCTGTCGACGCACATCGGCAGCGCTCGTGAACACGGGACCGATCAACAGATCTTTGGATGGCTCCCGTTGCACGGGCGCGCCCGCGTGGCGTCGGCGGGTGGTGCCGCGCCGCAGTTCCTTCGCGTCCTTGCGCTGAGCACCGTCACCCACCGGCCACGCGGAGCGACTGCTCGGAGCCGCCCGCGCACGCGGCGCGCTCCGTGGCACGGAGGCCCCCCGGTCACGGAGGCATCGGCCCACAGTCTGTTCACGCCGAACCGGAACAGGCACGCCCCACCCGCGGTGGCATCGGCCAGGCGGGTTGTTCGCGAGGCGCGGGAACAGTACGACGCCCGGGCCCCGGTGCAGCGTGCGGGGCCGCACCCGCCCCCGGTTCACGCGCCACGGCGGCGTGGTTATGTTGCACTCGCTCCGGGCCCCGGAGGGCGCAAGCCTGCTAACCGCGTCAGGACCGAAAGGTAGCAGCGCCGTGTGGTGTCTTGCGTCGCTTCGTCAGGCCCGGAGTATCGCGCGGCAGTTCGATCGCCCCCGGGGGCGGCGACGCCGCGCGAGTCGTTTGCGGCCGCCCGGCGGCCGGTTCCCGCACGCCTCGCCCGGAGCGCCTGCCGCATGATCGCCCTCGCGCGCAAGTACCGCCCGCGGAACTTCGCGTCGGTCGCCGTGCAGTCGCACGTGTCGAACACGCTGAAGGGGGCGATCGCGCGTGATCGCGTCGCGCACGGCTACCTGCTCTGCGGGCCGCGCGGCACCGGCAAGACGACGCTCGCGCGCGTGCTCGCGATGGCGCTCAACTGCGAGCGCCGCGACCAGCGCACCGACGGCGAGCCCTGCGGCGAGTGCGCCGCCTGCACGCGCATCTGGAGCGGGAGCGCCTCGCTCGACGTGGTCGAGATCGACGCGGCCAGCAACCGCGGCGTCGACGATGCGCGCGAACTGCGCGAACGCGCCATGTACGCCCCGTCGAGCGACGCGGGCTACAAGGTCTACATCGTCGACGAGGCGCACATGCTCACGCGCGAGGCGTGGAATGCGCTCCTCAAGGTGCTCGAGGAGCCGCCGCCGCGCGTCGTCTTCGTCTTCTGCACCACCGAGCCGCAGAAGATCGCGCAGGCCGCCGCCCCGGTGCTCAGTCGCCTGCAGCGCTTCGACCTGCGCCGCATCGGCCCGGGCGAGATCCGCGAGCGCCTCGCCGCGGTGCTCGACAGCGAGGGCGTGCGCTACGAGGACGACGCACTGGCGATGATCGCGCGCGCGGCCGATGGTGGCCTCCGTGACGCGCTCTCGCTCGCCGACCAGGTGCTCGCCTTCGGCGAGGAAGGGGCGGTGGTCTCGGCCGAGCGGGTGCGCGAGGCGCTCGGCCTCGTCCCGGAGGAGGAGCTCCTCACGCTGCTGGCGCTCATCGCCGAGCAGCGCGCCGCCGATGTCTTCGCCGTCACCGAGCGCCTCGGTGCGATGGGCGTCGACTACGCGCAGCTCCTCTCCGGGCTCGCCGATCTCGCGCGCGCGCAGCTGGCGGTGGTGCTCGGCGGGGACCCGGGAACGCTCTCCGCCGCGGCGCGCGAGCGACTCGCGGCCCATGCCGGCGCGTGGCGTGCCGGCGACCTGCTGCGCGTGCTCCATCTCGTCGCCGACACCGAGCCGCGCCTCCGTCGCAGCGGCAATCCGCAGCTCGTCTTCGAGACGCTGCTCGTGCGCCTCGCCCTCATGGATCGCACGGTGCTGCTCGAGGAGCTGCTTGGCGAACTCGGTGGGCAGGGCGGCGGCGGCGCGAGTGCGCGGAGCGTGGCGCGGCCGCCGGCGAGCGTGGCCGCCACCGCGGCGCCACCGCTTCCGCCCGTCGCGCGCACGGCACCGGAGCCGCCGCCCCGTCGCGTCCCGCCACCCCCGCCCGACGCGGCACCCGCGCCCCCGGCGTCGTCGCGGTCCGCCGCGCCGCTGACGCCATCGGACGAGGCTGCGCTCCCCGCGGCGCTCCGCCTCGACCGCGCGTCGGCGGTGCGGACGAGCGGCGGCGCCGGGCCCGGCCTGTCGGACGGCGACGACGTCCCGCCGCCGCTCCCCGACGCCCCCTCGCGCGAGGCGCGCGCCGCACGCTGGCGGCAGGGGCCGTCGGATGCGCCGCGCGAGCGGGCATCGATGAACCACCCGTCGTCGAACGCCGGGCCGGGCTGGGTTGGCGACGCGGTGGAGGCGCGCGGTGGCGCGAACGTCGCCACCATCGAGGCCGCGCCACGGATGCAGGTCGCCACGCCGCCGGCCGTCCCCCACGTCCCCGACCTGCACCGCGTGGTCGGGGCGTGGGACGAGGTCATCGGATCGCTGCGCACCGCCGGAAAACGGCTGCTGGCCGAAATCCTGGCGCGTGTGGAGCCGGTGGCGGTCACCGCGGCCGGCGTCGTCACGCTGCGCCTCGAGCAGGATGACGATCGCTCCATGCTCGAGGAGGGCATG
>JALOPO010000110.1 GCA_025453855.1 Gemmatimonadaceae bacterium | reverse complement strand
TGCGCTCGACCGAGTGGCCGTACGAGCGCACGCTCGCGATCGTCGCATCCACATCGGCGGCGCTCGGCAGCATCAGCGACCAGTCGAGGAGGCGTGCATCGTGCTCGCCGGCAGCAGGCGCCGCGGCGGACCACGTGTTGGCGCCGAGGTGATGGTGATAGCCGCCGGCGGCAAGGAAGAGCGCGCCGGGATAGCGCCAGACCATCACGTCGAGGCCGAGCGCGGCATAGTGGAAGGCGCGCACCTGTTCGAGTGAGCGCACGGAGAGGTGCACGTGCCCCACGCGCGTGCCGCTCGGCGCCCCGTCCCACGCCCCGTCGGCTTCGGCGAGGAGCGCGGCGACGTCGAGCGGCTCGGTGACCATGTGCAGCTCGCGCCCGACACGTCGCCACGCGTCGCGTGGGCGATCGCGGTAGACCTCGATCCCGAGGCCGTCGGGATCGTGCAGGTAGATCGCCTCGCTCACGGCATGATCGGAACTCGCCGCCGGCACGCCGAGCGCGGCCAGGTGCCGCGCGAAGCGCGCGAGCGCCGGCCGATCGGGGAGCACGTAGGCGACGTGGAAGAGACCGACGCGTCCGGCGCGCGGCACCGGGGTTGCGCCCGGGTGCGCGTGCAGGATCGCGAGCACCTCGCCCCCCGGGGCGCCGAGCTCCGCCACCGCACCGTCACGCGCATGGCAGGCGAAGCCGAGGACGCGGCCGTACCACGCGATCGAACGATCGAGGTCGGCGACCTGCAGGCGCACCGGCCCGCAGCGCGTCGCGGCCGGCAGCCGCCAGGCCGGGGGGTGCAACCCGACCGGGGCGTCGGACGGGAGGGGCGTGGTCATGCGCCGATCGTCACCGCGTGGTGCAGCGACGAATCACGGGCGGACGGTTCTGGCAGGCGATCGCGTCGTTCATGCTTCCCGTCAGCGGGCCGCAGGCGGTGGTGTGCGCGGTGCGCGACGCCTCGGCCTCGTCGGGACCGCTCGCCTTCGCGCAGTTGCGACCGGGGCCGAAGGCGACGCAGACCTCGCACTCGTGCCGCTGCGCCTGCATGGTGGTGGTCCAGAACAGCGTGAGCGCGCCGCCGATGAGCGCGAGGGCGATGAGGGGGCCGCGGAGTCGCTTCATGTCAGCAATAATGCGCCCTCCGGTGTCGCCGTGCCGCATGGCGGTCGCGCCGCCCCGCGGCCCGGGGCGATCTTGCGGCGTCCGCGCGATCCCGCGCGCCCCGCTCACCGGCATCCGCACCGCACCCGCCATGCCCGACATCCGCGTCCGCGACCTCGCGCCGGGCGATTCCGTGCAGCTCGAACTCCTCGTCGAGGACCGCACCGAACGGACGGCCAAGACCGGCGACCCGTTCTGGGTGCTGACGCTACGCGATGCGTCGGGGTCGATCCGCACCGCCCCGGTCTGGTTCGACAAGGCGGAGTGGGTGGCCGGCGCGGAGCGCGGGCGCGTGGTGCAGGTGCTCGGCACGGTCGACCGCTACCGCGAGGACCGGCAGCTCGCCCTGTCGGCGCCGCTGCGCGTGCTCCCGGTGGGGGCGGAGCGCGTGGAGGCGTTCCTGCCGTCGGTGCCGTATGCGACCGAACGCCTCTGGCAGAAGCTCGACGAGCTGCGCGCGGAGGTGCGCGTGCCGGCGCTGCGCGAGGCGATGGCGCTCTTCTTCGCCGACGATGCGTTCCGCGTGCGATTCGAGCGGACGCCGGGCGCGGTGCGCGGCCACCACGCGCGACTGGGCGGGCTCCTGCTGCACGTGGTGGAGGTGGCCACGATCGGGCGCGCGATGGCGAAGACGATGCGCGTCGATGCCGACCTGGTGGTGGCGGGGGCGCTCCTGCACGACATCGGGAAGGTGGAGACGTACACGGTCGATGCGCGCGGCTTCGACTACGATCCGCGCAACGCACTCATCGGCCACGTGGTGCTCGGGTGCCTGATGTTCACGGAGCGGGTCGAGGCCGCGCGTCGCGACGGATCGTGCACGCTCGGCACGTGGCAGGTGACGGAGCTGCAGCACCTGATCCTCTCGCACCACGGCTCGCTCGAGTTCGGGAGCCCGGTGCAGCCGGCGACCGCCGAGGCGGAGCTGCTCCACTGGGCCGACGAGACCAGCGCGAAGGGCGATGCGATGACGACCTCGCTGGCCGATGACGAGCTCTTTCCGGACGGAGCCGAGGTCTCCCCGCGGCGGGCCTGGCAGCTGGACCGGAAGCTCTGGCGTCGTCCAGCCGGGTTGTGGCCGGTGAATGGCGAACATGATGATCGGTGATATGCCGTCAGCACACAATCATCATGACGCCATCATGTATGCACGACATGTGAAATAAATCACTTGCAGGCTTGGATTCACGTGGTCGACACGCGGAGCGTCGATCAGCTAACCCTCTAGGCCGTCCCCCCACTACACAGGGGGGGAAATGCCGGTTACGGTTCACGGTCGTCTGCCGGCGCAGGAGCGCTGGTGACGAAATCCCGGTCGGACCAACTCCGGAGGGTTCATGCGCAAGCCTCGTCCAGCGTCGTACAATCCTGCCCAGGCGCTGCATCTCATCGCCAGCGATCGCTCGGGCACGCCGCTCGTCTGCCCGTCGTGCACGTCGGGCGCCTTCGAACGGGAACCGCAGATCCTTCCGCCTCCGCCCCGCTCGCACGTGACGCTCAAGTGCTCGGCATGCGGACGGGTAGCGAGGTACATCGCCGGCGCGGCGTGAACGCGTCGGCGTTCGTGTTTCTGCGAGCGCCCGAGCGGAAGAACGGTACGACCTGTCAGGCGCGCAGCGCGCCGCGGGCGACGGAGCGTCTCGACGACGCCTCGGCCCGGCGGCGCGCTTCGTGCGTCTGGGGGGTAGTACCCCTGCTCGAGGACGGCCGGCCGGCACGCCCTCGGGCGGCGTGATCGGCGGGCCCGCCGGTCGCATCTCTACTCAGGCACCGCCGGCGAGCACGTGAGGACGTTCCGATGGCACGCATGACAGGCACCGTCAAGTGGTTCAACGACGCGAAGGGGTACGGCTTCATCGCCCGCGAGGGGGGGCCGGACGTCTTCGTCCACTTCAGCGCCATCCAGAGCCAGGGCTTCAAGAGCCTCGCCGAGGGTGATCAGGTGGAGTTCGAGATCGTCCAGGGGCAGAAGGGGCCCCAGGCCGATCAGGTCACCAAGGCCTGAGCAGAGAGCACCAGGCCCTTCCCAAGCGACCCGACAGAGCGCACGCGGATCGACGGCGTGCTGACGTGACGACGGGCCCGGATCGCCGCTGCGATCCGGGCCCGTCTGCGTCGTGCGACGGCGGCGATGCCGCTCATCAGTGCGAGATCGTCCCCTGCTTCGTGGTGTCGATCTCGGCCTGCTCGCCGGCGCCGAAGAGGTAGGCGCTCATGTTCTTCGTGAGGAAGCTCCGCGCCTGCGGATCCATCACGTTCAGGCCATAGTGGTTGATGAGCATCGTCTGCTGCTTGAGCCAGTCGCCCCAGCAGACCTGGCAGGTGCCCGCCACGATCCGCTGGCCGATGGGGCCCGGGAACGGGGGGCGCTCGAAGCCCGCGCGCACGTTGCCGCAGCGGGCACAGGTGACATCAGGCACGTGCTACTCCGGAAGGTCGACCCGCGCCGGGAGGTCCGGCGGGTGCTGGAAAGGTAGCCCGGACCGGAACGGGGGCGGATCGCCATCGCGATCCGCCCCCGTCACGTCGAGCCGCCGGCCAGGACGCCGCGTCAGTCGGCGGTGGCGGGCTGCAACCCCTCGCGCGCGTACTTCACGCGTGCGAGGCCGAAGGGGCGCATGAGCTGGATGTACAGCCACCCGATGTCGAACTCGAACCAGCGATGGGCGAACTTGGCCGAGTGCGGGTCGGCGTGGTGGTTGTTGTGCAGCTCCTCGCCGCCCAGCCAGATCGCGATCGGCGAGATGTTGCGGCTCTCGTCCTTCACGTCGTGGTTGCGGTAGCCGAGCGCATGACCGACGCCGTTGATCACGCCGGCCGCCCAGAACGGGATCCAGATCATCTGGATCCCCCAGACGATCGCGCCGACCAGGACGCCGAACAGGTAGAGATCGATGGCGAGCATGACCAGGATGCCGAGCCAGTTGCGCTTGTCGAGGAGGTGCCGCTCGAGCCAGTCGGTGGGCGTCCCCTTGCCGTACTTCTCCAGCACGCCCGGCTGGCGCACCGCCGTGCGGTAGTAGAAGGCCCCCTTGAGGAGGATGTTGCGCAGCCCCTCGACGAGCGGCGAGTGCGGATCCCCTTCACGATCGGCGAAGGCGTGATGCTTCCGGTGGCAGGCCACCCACTCCTTGGTCACGATGCTCGTCGTCAGCCAGAGCCAGATGCGCATCGGCACGCTGACGAGCCCCGAGAAGACGACCCCGCGGTGGGTCTGCTCGCGGTGCAGGAAGAGGGTGACGCAGACGTTGGTGATGTGCCCGGCGATCACGACGAACAGGACGGGCATCCACCATTCCTGCGCCAGCACGGCAAAACCTGGCATGGACTACACGACTCCTGATGAATGGGACGAGTGCGGGGCGGTCCGCGCATCCGCGGCTGCCGCCCCGATCGGCGAACATAGGTCCGGCCGGAGGAGGGGAGAAGTCGGGAGAACGCCCGTCCTGACCGAGCGGTTACGCCCGACGCCCCATTCCCGCTGCCGTCGCGCCGCCTCCGGCGAACTCGACCGTGACGGTCCGCACGGCGCCCGAGGCCGCATCGACCACCAGCAGTCGATGGCCGCGCTCGTCGACGACCACGGCGGCCCCGCCCGGACAGACCGCCACGCCGACTGGCGTGCCGAGCTCCCGCGCGAGCGTGGTCACGCGCCGCGTGCCGGGGTCGAGGGCGCGCAGGGCACCGTTGTAGCTGTCGGCGATCAGGAGTCGCCCGCGCGCCGCATCCCACGCGACCCCCTGCGGATGCTGGAGCCGGACCTCGTCGCCGACGCCATCGATGTGGCCGAAGTCGAAGAGCCCCGTGCCGACGAGGGTGCGCACCGTCCCGGCATCGCGGTCGAACTCGCGGATGGCGTTCCCCTCGGCGCAGGCGATCCAGCAGCGCGGGCCATCGCCCTCGACGGCGAGCGCCGTGGGCTGTGCGAGGAGCGCGGCGAGCGCGGGGCCGTCCACCAGCGCCTCGCCGCCCGTCCCCGCGGCGACGTGCGTCCTGCCCGAGGCGCCGTCGTGACGCCAGAGCTGGTGCGTGCCGGCCATCGCGATCCAGCACGTGTCACCCGCGACGGCGAGTCCCCACGGACTGGCCATCGCGCCGGCGGCGCGGTCGGCATCGGTGCGCACGCGCACGCCGGTCCCGGCGAGGGTGCGCGCACGGCCCGTGCGCGTGTCGAGGGCGCGCAGGGCGTGGGCGCCGGTGTCGGCGACGAGGAGCGTGTCGTCGTCGCGCCAGGCGAGCCCCTGCGGATCGCCCCAGCGCGGCGCGTCACCATCGCGGTAGCCGGAGACGCCATCGCCGTGCACGGCGGTGATCACGCACGACGCCGCATCGGCCGCGAACGTGCCGACGAGGATGCGCGCGTGACCGGCGTCGGCGATGGCGATGCGCGCCGGATCGCGCGGGTGGAGCGCGACGGCGCCCGGAAAGCGGAGCGCGGCGGCGGCTGATGCCGTGGGCGATGCACCCGGGACGTGCGGCGTGATCGGATGCCCGGATGCGTGCACGAGCAGATCGAGGTACGGTGCGATCTCCTCGATGGTGCACTCGCCGGCGTGCATCGCCACCACGAAGCCGAGATGGTCGATGACGACGAGCGTCGGCCAGGCGCGCACGGCGAAGGCGCGCCAGGTGCGGAAGCGTCGATCGTCGAGCACCGGATGCGTGATGCCGAGTCGCGCGCAGGCGTGCGCGATGAACGCCGGGTCGCGCTCGGCCGGGTACTTGCCGCTGTGGATGCCGAGGATCGCGATCGCGTCGCCGTAGCGGCGCTCGATCGCGTGGAGCGTGGGGACGAGGTGGCGGCAGTTGATGCACCCCGCCGTCCAGACGTCGAGGAGCACCACGCGTCCGCGCAGCGCCGCGAGCGTGGGCGGTGCGCCGGCGACGTTCACCCAGGCGAGATCGGTGGGGAAGTCGGGGGCGCGCACGCGCGGGACGGTCGGGTCGCGCATGCGCGAAGGCTGCGGCGGGGGACGGTGCCGCGCGAGGGCTCG
>JALOPO010000109.1 GCA_025453855.1 Gemmatimonadaceae bacterium | reverse complement strand
GATGTTCGCGACGTCGTCGTTGATCGGCGTCCCGAGGAAGATGATGCGGTCCATCAGGAGCCGCGAGAAGATGTCGTACGAGCGCTCGCCGCGGCTGGACCGCTCGATGACGTACGGGGCGTAGATCGAGGCCATGTGCTCGGTTCCCGCTGGGGTCGGACGGCACCGCCACGGTCCTGCGGCCGGGCGATGAGGGTGGACGGGCGCCGGCACGTGGCCGGCGCCCGCCGGACTGCGACTTACGATGCAGCGGTGACGGTGCTTCGCGCCAGCAGCCAGGCGAAGACCTTGTCGTCGGTGATGGTGCGTTCGAGCTCCTTCAGCCGCCCCGCCTTCTCCAACTGCACGTACAGCTGCCCCGGTTCCACGTTCCGCTCGCCGGCCAGCGCCGCCACCTTCTCGTCCACGTCGGCCGTCGTCGCCGCCAGCCCCTCGCGCTCGGCCAGCGTGTCGATGATCACGTCGCGGCGCACCTGGCGCTCCGCCATCGGCGTGAACTCGGTCACGAACTGCTCCTGCTGCTCGGGCGTGATCTTGTACATCTCGCCGTAGGCCTGCACGAGCTGCTGCACCCACGCCTTCGGCACGTCGAACGGGTTGGCCTCGATCACCTGGTCGAGCAGCTGGCCGCGCACCTGCGACTCCGACTCGCGCGCGTAGTGCGCCGCCATGTCGGTGCGCACCGCCGTGCGGAGCGCCTCCACCGAGTCGAAGTCGCCGATCTCGGCCGCGAAGGCGTCGTCGAGCACCGGCATCGTGCGGCGCTTCACGTCGAGGAGCGTCACGCGCACCTGCTTCGCCTTGCCGCGCTGCGCCTCGTCGGGGAAGTCGTCGGGCCAGCGCACCGCGCGCTCGACCGTCTGCCCCGGCGTGGCCTCCATGATCAGCTCCTCGATCCCGGCGATCGCCTGCCCCTTGCCGATCTCGATCGGGAACTCGCGCGCGTCGGGGAGCGGCTGCCCCTCCTCGGCGGTGGCGATCGAGACGCGGACCTGGTCGCCGGGCTGCGGCTTCTCCTCCACCGGCGCCCACGCCGCGCGCTGCTCGAGGAGCTGGTCGAGCTGCTCCTGCACCATCGCGTCGGTCACCTCGGCCGGCGGCTGCACGAGCGCGAACCCCTCGGTCTTCGCGAGCTCGATCTGCGGCCGGACCTCGACGGCGATCTCCATCGTCACCGGCTCGCCGTCGTGCACGTGCAGGTCGGTGACGCGCGGCTGCGCGACCGGCTCCAGCTTCTCCTGCTCGACCGCCGCCTGCCAGACCTCCTGCAGCACGGCGTCGAGCGCCTCGGCCTTGATCTGCTGCGCGAACTGCTTGCGAACCATCGCCGCCGGCGCCTTGCCGGGGCGGAAGCCGGGGAGGCGGACCTGCGACGTGTAGCGGCGCGCGACCTTCTCCTCGGCGGCGGCCATGGTATCGGCGGGGACGGTGACGCTGAGCAGGCGCTCGACGCCTTCCGCCTTCTTGACGGCGATCTGGTACGTCATCGGAATCGGACTCGGGAAACGGAACCGCCGCCGGGGTCTCCGGGCGGCGGCGTCCGCGAAAGGTAACGGTCCCCGGAGGGCGGGCCAGCGTCCGGGACGGGGGGGCGCCGGTGCTTCGTGCGAGCGCTGGCCCCCGCCGCGGGCGGGACCTTTCGTGGCGGGTCGCGCCTCACGTGCGGGGCGCTGCGCGCCGAGTTCTGGAGCTTCGGAGTTCGGGAGAACAGCTGGCCACTCGAGCGGCCGTCCGAGGCGGTACTCCCGGAACTCCCCAACTCGGCGCGCAGCGCCCTGCCGTTCGGGCGCGAAGCGCCAGACACATGAAGGGCGAACGGGACCGCGTCGGCCGGGAACGGGCTCGCGCCCGCTCAGGCGCTCAGGCGCTCGGCCTCGGCCTCGGCCTCCTCCTCGTGCCGGCGTCCGCGCGAGAACGGGATCGGTGCCGATCCGATCAGGTCGGCGACGATCTTCCCCGACCCCATCACGCCCGGCAGCCCGGCGCCGGGGTGCGTCCCGGCGCCGCAGAAGTAGAGGTTCGGGATGTCCTGGCTGCGGTTGTGCGGGCGCATCCAGGCGCTCTGCAGCAGCGTGGGCTCCACGCTGAAGGCGCTGCCGAGGTGGCTGTTGAGCGTGTCGCGGAAGTAGCGCGGATCGATGTGCCGCACCACGGTGAGGTGCTGCGACAGGTTCGGGAGATACCGCTCCTCGAGGTACCGCAGGATCCTGTCGCGATAGCCCGCGTACGTCGTCGCCCAGTCGGTGCCGCTGCCGAGGTGCGGCACGGGCGAGAGCACGTACCAGCAGTCGTGCCCGGCCGGCGCCAGCGACGGGTCGGTGGCGGTGGGGCGGTGCAGGTAGAGCGAGAAGTCGTCGGCCAGCACCTTGCGATCGAAGATGTCGGCCAGCAGCTCCTTGTAGCGCGGCCCCATGAGGATCTCGTGGTGCGCCACGTCCTCGTACTGCCGGTTCGTGCCGAAGTAGATGACGAAGAGCGACATCGCGTAGTCGTACTTCTCGTACTTGCGATCGGTGTTGACCTTCCGGTAGCGCGCCGGCACGAGCTTCATGTACGAGTGCGCCACCTCGCCGTTGCACACCACGGTGTCGGCCGCGAGCACCTCGCCCGAGGCGAGGCGCACGCCGGTGCTCTCGTTGGTGCGATCGTCGACGAGGATCTCGGCCACCTCGCTGTTCAGCCGCACCGTCCCGCCGATGTCGCGGAAGCAGCGCACCAGCGCGCGCACGAGCGCCCCCGTCCCGCCCATCGCGAAGTGCACGCCCCACTTCTGCTCGAGCGCGTGCACGAGCGCGTAGAGCGAGCTGGCGGCGTACGGATTGCCCCCGATCAGCAGCGGATGGAAGCTGAAGAGCTGGCGCAGCCGCTCGTCGCGGAACTTCGCGTTCACCATCCTCGCCACGCTCTGGTCGCTGCGCAGCCGCACGAGGTCGGGGACGACCTTCAGGAAGTCGCCGAGCGTGTTGAAGGGCGCGTCGACGAGCGGCATCCCGGTGTTGAAGATGTCCTCGGTCTTCGCGTAGAACTTCTCGTACTGGTCGGCATCGGCGGGGCTGAACTCGCGCACCTGGCGCAACAGCTCGCCGCGGTCGCCGTTGTAGTTGAAGACCGACCCGTCCTCCCAGCGCAGCCGGTAGTACGGGTCCACCGGGACGATCGACACGTAGTCGGCCGTCCGCTTGCCCGCGGCCGCGAAGATCTCGTCGATCATCCACGGCGCGGTGATGATCGTCGGCCCGGCGTCGAACGTGTAGCCGTCCTGCTCGAAGACGTAGGCGCGACCGCCGGGCTTGTCGAGCTTCTCGACGATGGTGACGTCGTGCCCCTGACCCTGCAGCCGGATGGCGGCGGCGAGGCCGCCGAAGCCGCTGCCGATGACGACGATGCGCATGCGAACCGATCCTGGAACGGGAAAGCGGGCGCGCGGGCCCTACCGGCTCGCGCGCAGGTGCACGACATGGAGGGCGAAGGCCGCGCTCATCGCGGCGGCCAGCGCCCAGGACGGCCAGTCGGCGGCGAGACCGCGACAGGCCAGCGTGAAGGCGGCGCCCGCTCCGAGGAACGAGAGCAGGCGCCGGGGAGCAACGCCGGTGCGGTGGCGATGGTGCCACCACGACAGCCCGATCGCCTCGACCGCGAGCAGGGCGAGCACCACGTCGTAGAACGCAGGGCGACGCAACCAGTCGAGCAGCGATGCCGTCACGCCCGTCCGGTCAGCGTGCGATGGCCACGTCGCCGACCGGCGACGCCGCACGCAAGCCCGTCGTCACCGTCGCGGGACGCCGTGCCAGCACCGCCAGCAGCAACGGGACGCCCATCGCCACCGCCCCCCACCAGAAGCCCGCCCACAGCTCGCGCCCGAGGCAGATGCCGAGCGGGAGGATGCCGTTCACGGCGTAGAGCACGAGCGGAAAGCGGTCCCACGCCAGGTCGCGCGCCCACCGCGTGGGCGGGACGAAGGCGAGCACCACGCGCGCGATGAGCGTCGCGATCACCAGCCAGCCGAGCCAGTTCGTGAGCGGCATCGTGTAGAACACCGCGCTCCCGATCAGTCGCTGCAGCGGCCCCATGGTCTCGGCCGGCGCGAGCTGCCAGATCCAGTGCGTGCTCGACACCATCGCCGGGTCCATGCTCACGTCCCACGCCGTCATGACGAAGCTCGCCACGAAGGCCCACCACCACTTCGTCGCGCCGTCGTCGCGCGCCGCCAGCAGCCGGCCGACGATCGCCAGCGACGCGTAGATCATGTAGAACCACGACGTCGGCAGGTTCAGCGGCACGTGGCCGAAGATCCGGTAGCCGAGGTTGGGCGTGTAGACGTACGGACCGAACGGCAGCCCGGTGATCGTCCCCGAGAGCTCCGAGGCGAGCGCGATCGAGAAGCCGACGCCGAAGATCGTCCACGCCGACCGCGCCCCGAGGCGCCCCTGCAGGTGCAGCACGCAGGCGAGCGCGCCGGTGATGACCGTCGCCTGGCCCGCCCATTTGTAGAGGAAGGCGTAGACCTTCATGTTCGTCGGCGTCGACAGCCACGCCGGGAACGGGGGCGAGAGGAAGGTGGCGAAGGCGAAGCCGGAGCCGATGTTCGCCGCCGCATGCACGAGCAGCAGCAGCGCCGCCAGCCGCAGCCAGCGCGCCGCGCGCGCGTCGCCCGTGAGTTCGGTGCCCGTCGTCGTCGCCATCATCTGGTCGTTCAACATACCGCAGGCTGGAAGCGCGGTGCCTCAGGCGAGGCGCACCAGCTCCTCGGCCGTCGCCGGATCGGCGGGCGCCCAGTCGAGGTGCGGACCGGCGACCCCGGGCAGCGCGCGCGCCGGCTGGCGCACCGGCTCCGCACGCCAGACGCGCCAGAGCACGCCCAGACGCTGCCAGTGACCGAGCCGGGCGCGGTGCGCGATGGAGTCGTAGTCGAGCCGCTCGAGTGCGCCGAGGATTCCGCTGTAGCCCACGGCACAGGCCCAGGCGCAGCGCTGCGCATCGGGGGACAGCAGCGGAATCCCCGGCATCGCCGCCTCGTAGAGCGCGCGCGCCCGGCCGACCTCGAAGGCCATGAACGGCTTCCACCGCTCGTCGCGCGCCAGGTTGCGATCGTGCAGCACGTCGTCCGGCGTGAGATGGAACATCGCCAGGTCCTGCAGCGGCAGGTAGCAGCGTCCGCGCTGCGCATCCTCGCCCACGTCGCGCAGGATGTTCGTGAGCTGCATCGCGAGACCGAGCGTGCGCGCGTAGCGCAGCGCCGTCGCGCGCACCTCGGCACCGCCCTGCACGCCGAAGACGTAGGTGCACATCTCGCCGACCGAACTCGCCACCCCCTCGCAGTAGCTCGCCAGCTCGGTCCACGACTCGTAGCGCACCGGGCGCAGGTCGCGCGCGACGCCATCCAGCAGCTCGCGCAGCACGTGCTCCGGCACGCCGAAGGACTGCATCACCCGCCACAGCTCGCGGAAGACCGGATCGCTCGGACGGCCGGCGAGCGCGTCGGCGAGCTTGGCCTCGTGGGCCGCCAGCTCGCGGGCCACGGACGAGTCGTCGTCCGCGTCGTGCAGGCGGGCCTGGTCCGCCCGATCCACGATGTCGTCCGCCACGCGGCAGAAGGCGTAGAGCGCGTAGGCGGCGCGGCGCTTCTCCGGCGGCAGGAAGGCGCTCGCCAGGTGGAAGGTCCGGGCGTGCTCGCGCACGATGCGCTCGCACACCTTGGCGTCGCTTTCGGTCATGGACGAGGGGTAGGGAGGCCGGAGCGAAGGAAGGACCGCGTCGGGCAACGGTCCCATGGCACGAACGTGTTGTCGCCCATGTGGTTCCGCACCGGGCGGTGCCACCGGCGGAATCGTGGCACGCGGATGCGCGTCCGGCAAGCGCCGGAGCCAACGGTCAGGTCTTCACCCACACGCCCGGCCTCGAGCGTGATGTGCCGACGCCGGGACTCGAACCCGGACCCCTTGCGAGACGGGATCCTAAGTCCCGCGCGTCTACCAGTTCCGCCACGTCGGCCGGTGCGGCGCGCGCGAGGTGCGGTGCAGGGAACCGCCGAACGGCGACAGCACGGAAAGGCAGCGACGGCGAGGCAGCGGCAGGGGCGGCGAGGACGGCCATGACTCCATCGCGCAGCGGGATCCGCACTCGGCACCGGTGTCCTCGGCAATCGATCCGTGCTCGTGCTGTTCGACGGGTGCCGGGACCGTCGTGTCGACCTTCCGTTGTCCTGCAGCCCCTGCCGTCTCACACGCCGTCCCTGCGCTGCCCGGGCTGTTCAGGATGGGCCGCGCTCCGCGGGCGCGGCGCCCGTCGAAGCAGCCGCACCGAGCCAGTGCCGCACGAACTGGCCGTCGGGGTCGTACTGCGCGGCCTGGCGCGCGGGATCGAACTGGCGGTCGCCGCGCGGATCCGCACCCACGCCGGCGAGATAGGCCCAGTTCCCCCAGTTGCTCGTCGGGTCGTAGTCGATGAGCTGCGACTCGAACCACTCGGCGCCGGCGCGCCAGTCGATGCCGCGGCGCTGCACCAGCCAGCTGGCGACGTTCTGCCGCATG
>JALOPO010000108.1 GCA_025453855.1 Gemmatimonadaceae bacterium | reverse complement strand
ATCGTGGCGCGGATACGCCGGTCGTGACGGCTTCCAGCGAAAGAGTCCGCCGCGCGCGATCATCCGGAGCGTGATCGTCAGCCAGGTGTGCCACCCCGGACGCTCCACGTACGACTGGTACTTGCCGAGCTTCCACGTCCAGTAGCCGGGGTGGATCACGTCGGCCGGGCGCGGCGACGCGTGCAGCCACGCCGCCGCATCCACACGCGCGGCCCCCGCCTCGTTGACGAAGACGAGGCAGTTCTGGCGGTACCAGAGCTCCACGCGCTCGTCGTCCCAGACACGCGGGCGCACCACGTCGAGGGCGCGATAGCCGTGCGCGGCGAAGTGCGACACCCACGTGGACTGCCACGCCTCGTTGATGTGCGCCGTGCCCCCCTGCATGGGCGCGGCGGCGCTGAAGAGCACCACGTCGCTGGCCGCGCACAGGTCGGCCACGAAGCTCGCCGCGCGTGACGCCGGGAGGTGCTCCGCGACCTCGAGCGACATCGCGAGATCGTAGCGACGGTCGATGGTGAGCGGCTTCGACAGGTCGACGGCGCGGAAGTCGATGGTGCGCGAGCGCAGCTCGGCCGGTCGCACCCAGTCGCCGTCGTAGCCCACGAGCGTCGTCGCCCCGAGCGATTCCGCGGTCGCGACCGTGCGCGCCTGCACACGCGGCAGGATGTCGGCGAGGATCACCGCCGCCGATCGCGACGATCCGTCGGCGTGGCCCGCGAAGAATCGGCTGTCGTACGGCGCTGGTGTGGGCATGGGTGCGACCGCTGGAGGGAAGGTGATACCGGCGGGCGACGCATGCACGTCGCACGCCATCCGGCCCCGGTGTGCGCCCTCAGCGCCTGGCCCGCTGCGGGCGCTGCGTGACCGACGCCGGGAGCGCGAACGACAGGAAGAGCGTCGCGATCACCAGCGTGGCCGAGATCCAGAACGGCGCGTGATGCGTGCGATCGCGATCGAAGGCGAAGCCGAGCACGATCGGGAAGATCACCCGCGACAGCCCGCCGAATGTCTGCTGCACGCCCATGTAGAGGCCGCGGTCGTCCTGCGAGATCACCTTGCTGAGGAGCCCCGTCACCGCCGGGAAGGTGAAGGCGGTCCCGAGCGGCCAGAGCGCGATCACCACCGCCCCCACCTGCAGCGACGGCACGAACGGCAGCAGCGCGATCCCGGCCGCGAGCAGCACCGTCCCCACGCGCGAGAGCCGCGCCTCGCCCAGCCAGTCGACCATGCGCCCGAGGATGAAGACGCGCGTGATCACGCTCAGCACGCCGATCTCGGCGAACATGAGCCCCATCGTCTCCTCGGTCGCGCCGAAGCGCGTGGACATGTAGAGCGCGAGGATCGACGTCAGCCCCTGGAAGGCGCCGATGGCGATGGCGTAGATCCAGATCAGCCGGCTCGGCGCGTCGCCGGGGTGCGAGACGACGCGCGTGACCGCGCCGAGGCTCGCGCCGCGCGGCCGTGGCGCCGATCCCGCGGCGGGGCGCTGCCGCACCTCGGGGAGGTAGCGGAAGGCGAAGACGATGTTGATCACGCAGAGCAGCGCCGCCGCGATCCCCGGCGCCGCCTGGCCGATCGACTCGCTCACGCGTCCCGCCTCGATCTGCGTCTTGCCGAAGGCCGCCGCGTAGCCGCCGAGCACGGGGCCGATCGCGACGCCGAAGTTGGTCGCCGCGCTCAGCCAGCCGAGCGCCTTGGTGCGCTCGCCCGGCTCGGTGGCGTCGGCCACGTAGGCCTGGATCACGCTCACCGTCCCGCCCCCAGCCCCCTGCACGATGCGCGAGAGGAAGAGCACGAACATGGAGTGCGCGAAGCCGAAGACGAGGTACGCCACCGCACTCGAGGCGAGCGCGATGAGGAGCACCGGGCGCCGCCCCCACTTGTCGCTCAACCGTCCCCAGATCGGCGCGCTCACGAGCTGCGCCACGCTGAAGCTCGAGACGAGCAACCCGATCGTCAGCCCGCCCGCGCCCAGCTTCTGCGCGTAGAACGGCAGCAGCGGGAGGATCATGAGCACGCCGATCATGTCGATGCCGGCGGTGATCATGAGCAGCACCAGCTCGCGCGGCACGTTGCGGAGCTGCCAGATGGTGGCGGCACCGAGCGTGAGCCCGATGCTCCACACCACCCATCCCGGCACCCCCGCCAGCGCCGCCGCCCCTCCACTCGGCTCGATGATCGCGACCGCGCCGACCGCCGCCAGCAGCCATCCGAGCGCGCCGCTCATCCCTCGCTCCGCCCGAGGGCGGCCGGCGGCGTGGAGCGTCCCACGAGCCCCGCCAGCGCGACGAGCGTGAGCAGGTACGGGATCATCGTCACGAACTGGCTCGGGATCGCATTGGTCCCCTGCACCTGGATCTGCAGCGCCTCCGCGAAGGCGAACAGCAGGCAGGCGATCCCGGCACGCACCGGCTCCCATCGCCCGAAGATCACCGCCGCGAGCGCGATGAAGCCGCGCCCGGCGGTCATCTGGTCGGTGAACTGGTGCTGGTCGAGCGCCAGCCAGCAGCCACCGAGTGCCGCCAGCCCGCCGCTCGCCACCACCGCCGCCCAGCGCACCGTCGCCACGCGCACACCGAGCGACTCGGCCGCCTCGGGCTTCTCGCCCACCGCGCGCACGCGCAGCCCGAAGCGCGTGCGCATCACCACGAAGGCGAGCACCGGCATCACCGCCAGGCCGAGCCAGAGGAGCGGATTGGCGAAGGTCTGCAGTGCACCGGCCGTCCCCTCGCCGCCGAAGCCGGTGATGCGCGGCGAGTTGCTCGAGCTCCCGAAGGCGAGGCGCAGGAAGAAGCGCGTCGCGCCCACGACCATGAGGTTGAGTGCGACGCCGGCCACGATCTGGTTGGCGCCGAAGCGCACGCAGGCCAGCGCATGCACCGCGCCGAGCGCGAGTCCGGCGGCGATGCCGCACAGCAGGCCGACCCACGCGCTCCCGCTGTAGTGCGCGCCGAGCGTCGCGCCGAAGGCGCCGCCGAGCATGAACCCCTCGAGCGCGAGGCTCACGATCCCCGCACGCTCGGCGAGCACGCCACCCGAGGCGGCGAAGAGGTAGGGCACCGCGATGCGCAGCGTCTGCAGCAGGATCACGCCGATCATCGCGTCATCCGTCGGCGAGCGCCGGGGCGGCGCTCGTGTTCGCGGCGCCGCTCGTCACCGGCGCCGGCGGCGACGGATCGCGGGGCCTCGCGCGGAGCAGGCGGCGCACCTCGGGGACGCTCATCGCCACCGCCAGGATCACCACCCCCTCGAGCACCTCGACCATCTGCTTGGGGACGAGCGCGTGGATGGCGAGCCCGCCCTGCGAGAGCGTGGCGAAGAAGAGCGCCGCGAGCACCACGCCGAGCGGATGGTTGCGCCCCACGAGCGCGACCGCGATGCCGAGGAAGCCCGCGCCGCCGGCGAAGCCGTCCTCGTAGTAGCTCTTGTAGCCGAGCACGAAGTTGGTGCCGCCCATGCCGGCCAGCGCGCCGCTCACGATCATCGCCATGAGCCAGGTGCGCGCGACGCGGATCCCGCCATTCTCCGCCGCGGCAGGCTGCAGCCCCACGGCGCGCAACTCGAAGCCGTAGCGCGTGCGGAAGAGGAACCAGCCGGTGAGCGCCGCGACGAGGATCGCGAGCACGATCACGAAGTTGGCCGCCGAGCCGTGGAAGGCGGCGAAGACGCTCGCCAGGCGCGGCACCGCGGCGTGCGGTGCCGCGGTGGTGTGCAGCGTCTCCGGCACCGCCAGCCCGCCGCTCGCCATCGCCCAGTTGAGGAAGGCGAGCACCACGAAGTTGAGCATGATCGTGGCGATCACCTCGTGCGCGCCGAAGCGCGCGCGCAGCACGCCGGGCACGAGCCCCACCAGCCCGCCGCCGATCGCCGCCGCCACGATGCAGAGCGGCACCGCGATCCACGGTCCGACCGCGGCGGGAAGCGCGAGCCCCACGAGCGCCGCGCAGAAGCCGCCGGCCGCGAGCTGCGACTCGGCGCCGATGTTGAAGAGCCCCGCGCGCAGCCCCACGGCGACCGCGAGTCCGGTGAAGGTGAGCGTCGTCGCCTTGTAGAGCAGCTGCCCGATGCCGTACGCGTTCCCCCACGTGCCGCGCAGCATCATCGCCCAGACCTCGCCCGGCGCCTGGCCGTAGCTGAGGATGAGCAGGTCGCCGGCGACGAGCGCCACCAGCAGCGCGGTGAGCGTGGGGAGCACCGCCTCCTCGAACGCGCGCGTCGCCCTCACGCGGCCGCTCCCGTCATGTACGGGCCGAGCGACTCGGCGGTCGCGTGCGCGCGCGCCACCTCGTGCACCACGCGCCCGCCGTACATCACCGCGATGCGATCGCTCAGCGCGAGGATCTCGTTCAGCTCCGCGCTCACGAGGAGGATCGCCTTGCCGGCGCGCCGCGCGGCACGCAGCTGGTCGTGGATGAACTCGATCGCCCCCACGTCGACGCCGCGCGTCGGCTGGCTGGCGACGAGGACGCGGAAGTCGGCCGGCATCTCGCGCGCGACGACGACCTTCTGCTGGTTGCCGCCCGAGAGTGCGCGCGCCGGGAGGTCGGGATCGGCGGGGCGGATGTCGAACGCCGCGATACGCTCCTCGGCGAAGCGGCGCACGCGCGTGCGGTCGATGCGCCCGCTGCGCGCGTAGTGGCGCTGCCGGCCGAGGATCAGGTTGTCGGCGATCGAGTAGTCGAGCACGAGGCCGCGCGCGTGGCGGTCCTCGGGGATGTGCGTGATCCCGTGGCGCAGCCGCTTGCCGACGCTGAAGCGCGTCACGTCGGTGCCGTCGACGAGCACGCGTCCCCCGAGCACCTCGCGCAGGCCGGCGATCGCCTCCACCAGCTCGGTCTGGCCGTTGCCTTCCACGCCGGCGATGCCGAGCACCTCGCCCGGCGCGACGGCGAGCGTCACGCCATCGACCGCGCGCGCGCGACGCGGGCCGGCGACCACGAGGTCGTGCAGCGCGAGGCGCGGCGTGTCGGCGTAGGCGGGCGTGGGCGTGCCGACGGCGGGGCCGGTGAAGGCCTGCGTCGACACGCGCGATGGCGTGCCGGTCGTGTCGTGCGAGGCGGCCGCGCCCACCGGGAGCCCGCTCGCGTCGAGCTGCACCGCGCGGCCGACCATCGCGGTCGCGATCGCGGCCGGCGTCGTCCGTGCCGTGACGAGCGCACCCACGGTCCGCCCCGCGCGCATGACGGTGATGTGGTCGGTGACGTCCATCAGCTCGTCGAGCTTGTGCGTCACGAGCACGATCGTCGCGCCGCCGGCGCGGAGCGTGCGCAGCACCCGCCAGAGCTCGTCGACCTCGGGGGGCGAGAGCACCGCCGTCGGCTCGTCGAGGATGAGGAGCTTCGCGCCGCGATAGAGCGTCTTGAGGATCTCCACGCGCTGCGCCTCGCCGACCGAGAGGTCGCGCACGAGGCGTCCGGGCTCGCAGGCGAGGCCGCATTCGCGCGCGAGCGTCGCCAGCCGCCGCTCGGCCGCGTCGCGATCGAAGCGCAGCCCACGCACCGGCTCGATGCCGAGCACCACGTTCTCGGCGACCGAGAGCGTGGGGACGAGCATGAAGTGCTGGTGCACCATCCCCACGCCGGCGGCGATCGCCTGCGCGGTGCTCCAGCCGGTGACGTCGCGGCCGAACAGCTCCACGGTCCCCGCATCGGGGGCGAACATCCCGCTCAGCACGCGCAGGAGCGTGCTCTTGCCGGCGCCGTTCTCGCCCACCACCGCGTGGATCTCGCCGGGCGTGACGACGAGCGAGGCGTCGATGTTGGCGGTGACGGCGCCGAAGCGCTTCACGATGCCGGTCATGCGCACCGCGGGGCCCTGCGCGATGGTGGCGGGCGTGGCGGCGTGTCGCGGCGTGGCGCCCGTGCTCACGACTTCGACCGCGTCGCCGGCACCGTGATGCGCCCGGCGACGATGTCGCGCTCGAGGGCGAGGAGCCGCGTGCGCACGCTGTCGGGGATGAGCGACCGATTGCGGTCGTCGTAGACGTAGCCGACGCCGCCTTCCCTGAGCCCGTACGAGTAGATCCCGCCGCGGAACCGCCCCTCGGCCACGCGCTTGATCGTGTCGAAGGTGACCGCGTCGATCCCCTTCACCATGCTCGTGAGCACGAAGCCGGGGGCCTCGTCGTGCTGGTCGGCGTCGACACCGATGCCGTAGTGGCCGCGCCCCATCGCGCGTGCCGCCTCGAAGACGCCGAGCCCCGTGGAGCCGGAGGCGTGGAAGATCACGTTCACCCCCTGCTGGTACTGCGAGAGGGCGAGCTCCTTCCCCTTGCCCGGATTGCGGAACGCCTCGGGGGTGACGCCGGCGTACTGCGCGATCACGGTGCAGTCGGGGCAGACGTGCTTCACGCCGGCGGTGTAGCCGGCCTCGAACTTGTGGATGAGCGGGATGTCCATGCCGCCCACGAAGCCGACCTTCCTCGAGTTGCCGACGAGCGCCGCCAGCGCGCCGACGAGGAACGACCCTTCCTCCTCGCGGAACTTGAGGGCGGCGACGTTCGGCGGCGGCTGCACGGTGTCGCCGTTGTCGCGGATCGTGATCGCGTAGTCGATGCCGGCAAAGGGGACGGCCGGGTACTCCTTCGCGAGCTCGGTGAGGTCGTCGGTGAAGATGAAGCCGACGCCGAAGACGACCTGCCGCCGCTCGGCGGCGAGGAGGCGGAGGCCGGCCTCGCGGTCGGAGCCCTCGCCGGGCTCGATGAACTGGACGCGGGCGCCGAGGTCGCGGCGGGCGCGATCGGCGCCCAGCCAGGCGCCGTCGTTGAACGACTTGTCGCCGCGCCCACCCATGTCGAAGACGACGCCGACCGTGGG
>JALOPO010000107.1 GCA_025453855.1 Gemmatimonadaceae bacterium | reverse complement strand
ACCGCCGCCGGGATCACCCGACCGGCAGCGGCCGCCCGTGCGCCGCCTCCCACTGCACCTGCGCCTCCGCCAGCCGTCCGTAATCCGGCTCCCACCCGCCGACCGTCACCGCGCGCGCGACCAGTCGCACGGCACCACGGGCATGCGGGAGCCGCGTGGCGTCGACCGGCGGTCCGACCACCAGCCGCCCCTCGTCGTGCGCCATGCGCTCGACCGCGCCACGTGGCAGCAGCTCCCGAGCGCCGACCGACCGCCCGCACCACGCCGGCATCGCCCACGTCGCAGCGCTGCACGAACCACTCGCCGCGCAGGGCATCGAGCACCGCGACATACCCACCCGGCGCGAGGGACGGCACCGGGCCGGCGACGATCAGCGCCAGCGACGGGACGACGTGCACGGCGACGCCCGCCCCGTGCGCGAGCCCGTTCGCGAAGGCCGCGGCGACGCGCACACCGGTGAAGCTCCCGGGCCCGTTGCCGACCACGATCCGCCACAGCGACGCGGCAGGCACGCCCGCGCCACCGAGCAGCGTCGCCACCGCCGGCGCGAGCGCTTCCGCCGAGCCGTGCCGCGCCAGCGTGCGCTCGTCGACGAGGCGCTCGCCGGCGAACAGCGCGACCGTCGCACCACCCGCACTCGCGTCGAGCGCGAGCCACGGGCGCGGCGTCTCGTGCGGCGCTGCCTCGCCGTTCACGCGCCCCACCGCTCCACGAGCCGGCGCTGCGCGGGGCCCCCGGGCACGTGCGCGAGCTCGATGGCCAGCGTCGGCCCGTCGAGCAGCGGTCCGGCGCGCTCCGGCCACTCGACCAGCACCACCACGTCGGGCTCGGCGAGCAGGTCGTCGAGGCCGAGCGTCGCCGCCTCCTGCACGCCACGCAGGCGATAGAGATCGCAGTGCACCACGCGCGCGGCGCGCGTTCCCGCGTACTCGTGCACCAGCGCGAAGGTGGGGCTGGTCACCGCCTCGTCCACCCCCAGCCCGCGCGCGATCGCCTGGACGAGCGTCGTCTTCCCCGCGCCGAGGTCACCGCGCAACGTGACCAGCGCCGGCACCGGGAGTGCGGCACCGATCGCCTCGCCACGGGCGCGCAGCGCCGGCTCGTCCAGCACCGCCTCACGAACTCCATGCGTCGCCGCGTCGGCGTCAGCGTGCGCCACGCTTCCCTCGCCCGCGCGACCGCGGCGGCCTGGTCATCGGCTCGCCTTCCTTCGCGCGCGACGATGCCGGCTGCCGTCCTTCCGCCGCCAGTCGCAGCTCGAAGAGCTCATCGCGCAGCCGCGCCGCGGTCTCGAAGTCGAGCTCCTTCGCCGCGGTGCGCATCTCGAGCTCGAGCTGCTCGATGCGCTGCGGCAGCGTGCCCGGGTCGTAGGCCGGCCCGCGCTCGGCCACCTTGCGCAGCTCGCCGCGCGCCGGTGCCCCCTCCTCGCCCTCGTCGCGCGCATCGGCGACGCGCGTGATGAAGCGCACCTCCTCCACGCTCTTGCGCACCCCCTGCGGCACGATCCCGTTGGCGGCGTTGAACTCCACCTGCGTCGCGCGGCGCCGGTTCGTCTCGTCGATGCAGCGCTGCATCGAGTCGGTGACGCGATCGGCGTAGAAGATCGCGCGCCCCTCGACGTGGCGCGCCGCCCGCCCGACCGTCTGGATGAGCGAGCGGTCGCTGCGCAGGAAGCCCTCCTGGTCGGCGTCGAGGATCGCGACCAGCGAGACCTCGGGCATGTCGAGCCCCTCGCGCAACAGGTTGATCCCCACCAGCACGTCGAAGTCGCCGAGCCGCAGCCCGCGCACGATCTCCATGCGCTCGATGGCGTCGATGTCGGAGTGCATGTAGCGCACGCGCACCCCCACCTGCTGCAGGTAGTCGGTGAGGTCCTCGGCCATGCGCTTGGTGAGCACCGTCACCAGCACGCGCTCGTCCTTGCGCGCGCGGAGCCGGATCTCGTGCAGCAGGTCGTCCACCTGCCCGCGCACGGGGCGGATCTCGATCTCGGGGTCGACCAGCCCCGTGGGGCGGATGACCTGCTCCACCACCACGCCCTCCGAGAGCCGCAGCTCGATCTCGCCCGGCGTGGCCGAGACGGCGATGAGGCGCGGCACGAGCCCCAGGAACTCCTCGAAGACGAGCGGACGGTTGTCGAGCGCGCTCGGGAGGCGGAAGCCGTAGTCGACGAGCGTCAGCTTGCGTGCGCGGTCGCCGTTGTACATCCCGCGCACCTGCGGGAGCGTGACGTGGCTCTCGTCCACGACGACCATGTAGTCGTCGGGGAAGTAGTCGAGGAGACAGGCCGGCCGGTCGCCCGCGTTGCGCCCGCTCAGGTGGCGCGAGTAGTTCTCGATGCCGGCGCAGGTCCCGATCTCGGCCATCATCTCGAGATCGAAGTTCGTGCGGCTCTCGAGCCGTTGCGCCTCGAGCAGCTTCCCGTCCGCGCGCAGCACCGCCAGCCGCTCCGCGAGCTCGGCGCGGATCGCGCCGAACGCACGCTCGAGCGTGGGGCGGGTGGTGATGAAATGCTTGGCCGGGTAGACCGCGGTCTTCGGCAGCGACGCCACCTGCTGCCCGGTGAGCGGGTCGATCTTCGTGATCCGCTCGATCTCCTCACCCCACATCTCGATCCGCACCGCCTGCTCCTCGTAGGCGGGATAGATCTCGACGGTGTCGCCACGCACGCGGAAGGTGCCGCGCTCGAAGGCGACGTCGTTGCGCTGGTACTGGATCCCCACCAGCTGGCGCAGGATGTCGTCGCGCGCGATGGTCTGCCCGACCGAGAGCGTGACCATGCGCTCGCGATAGGCCTGCGGGTCGCCGAGGCCGTAGATCGCCGAGACGGTGCTCACGATCACCACGTCGTCGCGCTCCATGAGCGACGACGTCGCGCGCAGCCGGAGCCGGTCGATGTCCTCGTTGATCGACGCGTCCTTCTCGATGTACGTGTCGCTCGCGGGGACGTAGGCCTCGGGCTGGTAGTAGTCGTAGTACGAGATGAAGTACTCGACCGCATTCTGCGGGAAGAAGCTCTTGAGCTCCCCGTAGAGCTGCGCCGCGAGCGTCTTGTTGTGGCTCAGCACCAGCGTCGGCCGCCCCCAGTGCGCGATGACGTTGGCGACGGTCATCGTCTTCCCGGAGCCGGTGACACCGAGGAGCGTCTGGTATCGCTCGCCCCGCTCGAGGCCCGCCGAGAGCTCGGCGATGGCGCGAGGCTGGTCACCGGCCGGGGCGAAGGGAGCCTGCAGGTCGAAGGCGGCGCGCGACATGGCCGAAAGCTACCACTATCGGGATCTGTTCGGGAGCAGGCGGCCACTCCCGTGACTCCGGCGGCGCCCGGCCACTGCCGGGGGCGCGAGGAACATCGGTTCAGCTTCGCGTCCGCGCGGTCGATCTCTACAGGTGTGCATCCCGGCCCGCGCCGGGTCTCCACCGTTTTGCTGGCTCTCGCCGCTTGCCCCCCCGGAGCGCTCATGCCGTCCCTCTTCAACCGACCCCTCCGTACCCAGCTCCGGCTGAGTCAGCTCGTCACCTTCGCCGCGATCGGGATCGCGAGCGTGGTGGCGACGGCGGCGGTCGTCAACATCAGCCAGCTCGCCCGGGCCCAGCATGTCGAGGTCGCCGAGCCGCTCGCCGAGATGGCCGAGTTCCGGAGCGCCTTCCTCACCACGCGACTCTACTCGCGCGACATCTTCCTGAACGCACCCGACTCGATGGCGGCCGCCGGCATCGCCGACTCGATCGGCCGGCTGCGCACGCGCGCCGACAGCATCCTCAAGGTCCTCGAGCGGGGCAACGGGCGCGACGAGGCACGCGTGCGCGTGAAGCCGCTGCGCACCGCCTTCGACGCCTACGCCACCACGCTCGGCCGCTTCGTCGAGCTGCGTCTGGCGGGGAGCGTCGCCGAGGCCATCGAGCTGATGCGCGGCGAGATGACCGCGCAGGCGAACACGCTCAATGCCGCGCTCACCGGCGCGATCGGCACGCAGAAGCGCGAGGCCGACCGCCTCGCCGCGCTCGTGCAGTCGCGCGCCATCACCGGTGGCGCCATCGCGCTCGCGGTGCTCCTCGTCGGCATCGCCGCGCTGACGCTCGTCTTCCGGCGTGTCGTCGGTCGCGCCACGCACGCGATCACCGAGATCGGCGCACGCGCCGAGTCGCTCGCCACCCACTGCGTGGCGATGCTCCGCAGCGGGATGGAAGGGCTCGCGCTCGGTGACCTGTCGCGCGATGCGCAACCCGTGACGACGCCCGTCGAGCTGACGGGGCGCGACGAGCTCGCGGTGCTCGCCGGCAACATGACGCGCATGATCGGCGACCTGCAGGCGACGCTCGCCAGCTACAACGAGATGCGCGGGCGCATGCAGGCCGCGCTGGCCGAGAACCGGACGCTCGTGCAGGCCTGCCGCGACGGGGCCCTCGACCGCCGCGCCGATGCCTCGCCGTACGCGGGCGCCTTCCGCACGATGATCGAGGACATGAACGACGCCATCGAGGCGGTGGCGGTGCCGGTCGCACAGACCGCGAGTGCGCTCGATCGCCTCGCCGATCGCGACCTCACCGCACGCGTCGACGGACGCTTCCACGGCGACTTCGCGCGCATCCAGACGTCGTTCAACAACGCCGCGGGCTCGCTCGCCGAGACGCTCGCCGAGGTGGCCAGTGCCAGCGACCAGGTGGCGAACGCCGCCACCGGGATCGCCGCCGCCAGCCAGGCGCTCGCCCAGGGCGCCACCGAGCAGGCCGGCTCCATCGACGCCGTGACCGCGACGCTCGAGGAGACCCGCGCCATGACCGCGCGCAACGCCGACGGCGCGCGCGAGGCGAACGAGATCGCGCAGCAGGCGCGCACCGCCGCCGCCAGCGGGCTGGAACGGATGCGGGAGCTGGCCGCGACCATGGAGCGCATCCGCAGCTCCGCCGACGGGACCGCGCGCATCGCCCGCACGATCGACGAGATCGCCTTCCAGACGAACCTGCTCGCGCTCAACGCCGCGGTGGAGGCGGCACGCGCCGGCGATGCCGGGCGCGGCTTCGCCGTCGTCGCCGAGGAGGTGCGCTCGCTCGCGCTCCGCGCCGCCGAGTCGGCGCGCGAGGCCGGGGTGCTCATCGAGGCCTCGGTGCGCAATGCCGACGAAGGGGTCCGCGTCTCGCACGATGTCGCGGCGGCCCTCACGCAGATCGACCGCGATGCCACGCAGGTGAGCGCCGTGGCGACGGACGTCTCGGCTTCCAGCGAGCAGCAGCGCGCCGGCGTGGCCCAGGTGGCCGAAGCGATCGAGCAGGTCAACGCGGTGACGCAGCAGGCCGCCGCGAACGCCGAGGAGTCGGCGAGCGCGGCCGAGGAGCTCTCGGCGCAGTCGAGCGTGATGCGCGAGCTCATCGACCGCTTCGCGCTCCCCGAGGCACCGGCGTCCTCGCACCGCCAGGCGCCGCTGGCCTTCGCCGCCGACTGAGCCCGGCGCGCGCGCCGACGCGTCGTCGCACGCACACGAACCTCGCACGCCGCACGCGGCGCGGCACCGGGCTTCCGGTGCCGCGCCGCGTCGCGCATGCCCGCCGCGCGAACCTGAATATTCGCTGTCCGAGGTAATGATTTCGGCGAAACGGACGACGCTCAGGAACAGTGATGCCACTTCCGGCATCACGCGATGCACCTGACGATTCGCTCATCTTCGCACGGCCCGCCATGTCCGCCTTCTTCGAACGTCCTCTGCGGCACCAGCTCCGGATCGGGCAGCTCGTCACCTGCGGCGCGATGCTCGTCGCAGCCGTCGCGATGGTCGCGAGCGGCATGCGCGCCACGCAGCTCGCCCGGGCCCAGCACACGACCGTCACGCGCCCGCTGGCCGAGCTGGCCACGATGCGCGCCACGGTGCTCACCATCCGGCTGCGCGCACGCGATCTCTTCCTCGAGGCACGCGCCCCGGGGCCCGCGGCGATCATCGCCGACTCGATCCACGCGGCGGTTCGCCGCACGGACTCGACGATGCAGCTGCTGCACGCCGAGGCGGCGTCCGATCCGGCGCTCGCCGCCCGCCTCGGGTCGCTCGAGAGCGAGCTCGCCACCTATCGCGGCACCGTCGGCACCTTCCTCGCCCAGCGCCTGCGCGGCGACTCCGTTGCCGCCTACGCGACGCTCGTCGGCACGATGAAGCGCGATGCCGACCGCGTCACCGCCCGCATCAACGGCGCCGTGACCTCGCAGATCGCAGCCGGCGATGCGATGGCGACGCGCGATGCCGTGCACGCGGTGAGCGAGGCGGCGCGGTCGCTGCGCATGAACTGCGTCGCGGAGCTGCGCGCCAGCGTGCAGGCACTGGCCGCCGGCGACCTCTCGCGCACCGTCGGTCCGCGCACCGTCCCGGTCGTCGTCACCGGCGGCGACGAACTGGCGATGCTCGGCGGGAGCATCAACGCGATGATCGCCGACCTGCAGGCGACGATCGTCGCCTACGACGCCGCCCGCGGGCAGCTCGGCGAGGCGCTCGCGCAGAGCCAGGCGCTGGCCGACGCGTGCCGCGGCGGCGATCTCGCCGCGCGCGCCGACGCCCAGCCTTTCGCCGGTGCGTACCGGACGCTCATGACGGGAATGAACGACGCCGTGGCCGCGATGGCCGCGCCGATCGCCACCACCTGCCATGCACTCGAGCGGCTGGCGGCGCGCGACCTGACGGTGCGCGTGACCGAGGCGCATGCCGGCGACTTCGCGCGCATGGGCGAGGCGTTCAATGCCACCGCCAGCGCGCTCGGCGAGACGCTGAGCGAGGTCATCGTCGCCACGCAGCAGGTCGACGGTGCGGCGCGCGCGATCGCCGCCGCCTCGCACGCGCTGGCCGCTGGTGCCACGGCGCAGGCGGGCGCCGTGTCGATCGTCGCCGCCACCTTCGACGACACGCGGGCGAGCACGGGACGCACCGCCGATGGCGCCACGCTCGTGCGTCGGGTGGCGGGCGAGTCGCGCGGCGAGGCGGCGACCGGCGCGGCGCGCATGCGCGAGCTCGCGACCGCGATGGCCGAGATCCGGCGGGCGAGTCGCGCGGCGAGGCGGCGACCGGCGCGGCGCGCATGCGCGAGCTCGCGACCGCGATGGCCGAGATCCGCGAGTCGGCCGGCGCCACCGCACGCATCGCCCGCACGATCGACGAGATCGCCTTCCAGACGAACCTCCTCGCGCTCAACGCCGCGGTGGAGGCGGCACGGGCCGGCGATGCCGGGCGTGGCTTTGCCGTCGTCGCCGAGGAGGTGCGCTCGCTCGCGCTCCGCGCTGCCGAGTCGGCACGCGAGGCCGGCACCCTCGTCGGTCGTTCGGTGACGAGCGCCGAACATGGCGCCGCGCTGGCCGACGCGGTGACGGCCTCGCTCGGGCGCATCGACGGCGACGCGACGCGTCTC